>NZ_JBHWJV010000016.1:0-822 GCF_042731175.1 Pseudarthrobacter sp. NPDC059871 | reverse complement strand
ATCTTCAACCTGCCCGACTACCGCGTCATCTCCGCCAGTGTGCTGGCCGATGGGCGCCGCCAGATCGTCGTCGAAACTGATCAGCCACCGGGTTGTCCGAGCTGCGGTGTTGTCGCGACGCGGCGGAAGGAACGGCGCTTCCAGCGGATCCGGGACATTCCGGTCGCCGGCGCCGTGGAGGTTCTCTGGTCCAAGTACCGCTGGCTTTGCGAGGAACGGGCCTGCCCACGGCTCTCATTCTTCGAATCCACGGTCCAGGTCCCACGCCGTGCCCGGTCCACCGGCCGGCTTCGCGATCATGTCGTTGCCGCGGTGATCCGCTCCGGCCGGGCAGTGTCCGAGACCGCCGCGGCGTTCGGGGTCTCGTGGTGGACCGTCCGCGCTGCGGTTACTGAAGCTTGTCTTCTCACCCTGCCCGAGGTTGATGAACTGAGTCCGCGGATGCTGGGCATTGATGAGCACCGCTTCCGGTCCGTGCGGTTCTTCCGCGATCCGGGATCCAGCTCGTGGATCCGGCATGAACCATGGATGACAACCATCGTGGATCTGGACACCGGGCAGGTCCTGGGCGTCGTTGACGGCAGGGACCACAAAGGCGTCGGAGACTGGCTCTTCGCCCGTCCCTTGGCCTGGCGCCTGGGGGTCCAGGTCGTCGCCATCGACCCGTCGGCGGCATTCCGGAAAGCGCTGCGGATGTGGCTGCCACGCACCGCCGTGGCCGTCGATCATTTCCACCTGGTCTCGCTGGCCAACCAGGCCATGACCGAGACACGGCAGAACCTCTCCCAGCAGGTCAAGGGCCGCCGCGGCCGCGGCGTGGAC
>NZ_JBHWJV010000015.1:0-138161 GCF_042731175.1 Pseudarthrobacter sp. NPDC059871 | reverse complement strand
GGTGTGGGAGAGTAGGACACCGCCGGACAAAACATTGGTCGAGGCCCCAACCAGCACCTGGTTGGGGCCTCCCACATTTAAAACCCCCACCACCAGGTCGCGGTGCACAAACCCGCACCCGCGCTCACCCGTGCCGGCACCCACCCGAACGCCCGCTCACTCGCGGCGGCACCCACCCGAACCCGGGCCCACTTATGGCGGTTCCCGCCCCGGACCCGCGCTCACTTGTGGCGGTTCCAACCCGGATCCGCGCTCACTCGTGGCGGCACCCACACACATCCGCGCTCACTCGTGGCGGCTCCCACCCGGACGCCCGCCCACTTGTGGCGGCTCCCACCCGGACGCCCGCTCACTCCTGGCGGCACCCACCCGGACGCCCGCTCACTTGTGGCTGCTCCCACCCCCCGCTCAAACCAAGAACAACCACCCCTCATGCCCCATCACATCGGGCACAAGGGGCCCGCTCATAAGTACCCCACCTGATAGCGCAACAAAAGCCCGGGCAACCACCACAACTGAGCACGCGTTACCGGAATAGCCGCCACAAGTGAGCGCGCGTCAGAAGGATAGCCGCCACAAGTGAGCGCGCGTCAGAAGGATAGCCGCCACGAGTGAGCGCGCGTCAGAAGGATAGCCGCCACGAGTGAGCGCGCGTCAGAAAAAGAGCCGCCACAAGTGAGCACGCGTCACAGGGGTGGGGAAGGGATGTTGGGGAGCGATCCTGCCGGCGAAAGTGCTACGACGGGCGTGCAGCGGTGTGAAGATTCACACGATGCAGCCGCCAGGACCAACTCTGGACCGTCGATTATGCGGGCTCCCCTAGAATTGATGGAGATGTACGGACCTGGAAGCGCTTGGTTTCGGGTTGCGTAAGTAAGAAGCACGTATACGAGCGGCTGCAGTTTGCGCCAGTGGTCGGCTCACAACAGGAGGAATCCATCATGGCCGAACACGGCGGAGGAAACCGCGGAGACGACCGCGGAGCGTTCCGGGGAAACAACAACTCGGGCGGTGACCCGCGTGGGTTCCGGGGCCGCGGCAACCGCGACAACAACGAACGCCCCTCCGGTAACGGTGAGCGGAAGCCTTATGGTGACCGTGAGAACCGTCCCTATGGTGATCGGGATCGTAAGCCGTTTGGTGACCGTCCGCGCCGTGATGGTGATCAGGATCGCCGTGGTTTCAGCGGTGGTGGTGAGCGGAAGCCTTATGGTGACCGTGAGAACCGTCCCTATGGTGATCGGGATCGTAAGCCGTTTGGTGACCGTCCGCGTCGCGATGGTGATCAGGATCGCCGTGGTTTCAGCGGTGGCGAAAACCGCAAGCCTTCCGGCGATCGTGAGAACCGTCCCTATGGTGATCGGGATCGTAAGCCCTTTGGCGACCGTCCGCGCCGCGATGGTGATCAGGATCGCCGTGGTTTCAGCGGTGGTAGTGAGCGGAAGCCTTATGGTGACCGTGAGAACCGTCCCTATGGTGATCGGGATCGTAAGCCCTTTGGCGACCGTCCCCGTCGTGACGGTGATCAGGACCGTCGTAGCTTTGGCGGCGGCGAGAACCGCAAGCCCTTCGGCGATCGCCAGGACAGGGACTCCCGCAGTTTCGACCGCGGATCCGACCGTGGCCCCGCCCGCGGCGGAGCAGATCGTGGAGCAGGCCGTGGCGACTCGTTCCGTAGCGACTCCGGCCGTGGCTTCGGCCGGGACCGCCAGGAAGAGCGCCCTGCCCGTACGCACAACGCATCCGATATCCGCAGCTCCAACCGGCCCGACCGCGAACGCTCACCCGAGATCGATGAGGACGTCACCGGCAAGGAGTTGGACCGCGCCACGCAGCACCAGATCAAGACCCTTGAGCCCAAGAGCGCCGAGTGGGTTGCCCGCCACCTGGTGATGGCCGGCCGCCTGATTGATGACGAGCCGGAGCTGGCCTTCCAGCATGCCCTCGCTGCGAGCCGCCGCGGCGGCCGCCTCGGTGCCGTCCGCGAAGCCGTCGGCCTGACTGCCTACGGCGCCGGCCACTACGGCGAAGCCCTTCGCGAGTTCCGCACCTACCGGCGGATCAGTGGTTCCAACGTCCACCTGCCCGTCATGGCTGACTGCGAGCGTGGCCTGGGCCGCCCGGACCGGGCACTGGATGTTGCCCGCTCCGAGGAAGCGCAGGACCTGGATGCTCCGGGCAAGGTGGAATTGGCCATCGTCGCCGCCGGCGCGAGGACCGACCTGGACCAGCTCGATGCCGCCGTCGCTGAGCTGGAAATTCCGCAGCTGGACATCAACCGTGCCTTCTCCTACAGCCCCCGGCTGTTCCGCGCCTACGCCGGCGCGCTCTCCGCCGTGGGACGCAACGACGAGGCAGACAAGTGGAACAAGCAGGCAGTCGTCGCTGAGAACGCGCTGGGACAGGGCGTTGAAGTAGAGCCTGACATCATCGACCTCGGCTGGGATGAAGAGGAAGAGGCCCGCGAAGAGGCCGAGCGCCGTCGCCTCCGCGAGCACGCCGTCAAAGCCTCCGAAACAGCTTCGGCAGCTGCCGGCAGCCAGGATGGTTCCGCGTCCGACGACGGCACTGCAGAAAGTGCCGACGCCCAGAACGCCGTGGACCAGAACGTGGACGACCAGGATGCGGATTACTTCGCCTCTGACGACGCAGAGTCGGACGAGGATTCGGTGGAGCAGGACGAACTGGACCCCAACAACGAAGACACCGACAACGAAGACAGCAGCAACGAAGAAGCCGGCAGTGAAGAGCCCGGCGACGACGCTGCTGCCAACCAGGACCGCCGGGAAGACTGAACCGAATGACTGCCATTTCCCTGATTTCCCGCTTTGACGCCCTCCTGTCCGACCTGGACGGGGTGGTGTACGCCGGCCCGCATGCCATTCCGGGCGCCGTGGAATCACTGCAGCAGCTGGCCGGCGTGGGCGTGGGACTTGGTTACGTCACGAACAACGCCTCGCGGTCCCCGGCCGAGGTAGCAGCCCACCTGAGGGAACTCGGGGCGCCGGCTGAGGATGAGCAGGTAGTCAGTTCCTCACAGGCGGCCGCGGACCTGCTCGCTTCGCGCCTGGCGCCGGGCTCGAAGGTCCTCATTACGGGAAGTCCGGCGCTGGCCCGCGAAATCGAGCTCGTGGGGCTCACCCCTGTCTTCGGCCAGGACGAGGAACCCGTGGCAGTGGTCCAGGGCTTCAACCCCGGCATCGGCTGGAAGGACCTGGCCGAAGCTGCTTACGTGGTGTCCGCCGGGGCCCTCTGGGTGGCGACGAACACCGACATGTCCATCCCGCAGGCTCGTGGAATCGCGCCAGGGAACGGAACGCTGGTGGCGGCGGTGACCGCTGCCACCGGCCGGACGCCGCTCGTGGCCGGCAAGCCGGAGGCGCCGCTGTTCCATTCCGCCGCCAAGCGGCTCGGCGCCGAACGCCCGCTGGTAGTGGGCGACCGGCTGGACACGGACATCCTCGGCGGCAACAATGCCGGGTTTGCCACCGTCGCCGTGCTGACCGGCGTCGACACCCTGGAAACGATCCTGGCCGCCCGCTCCGCCGAGCGTCCGGATTACATCATCAACGCCCTGTCCGACCTGTACCGCCCGTACCCCGAGGTGACGCACGACGACGGCACTTACTCCTGCGGCGACGCCACGGCACGCGTCGCCAACGGTGCCGTGGGCGTCATTGGCAGCAAGGACAGCCTTGACTCGTGGCGCGCCGCCTGCGCGGCGTGGTGGGCCGCGACGCCGGACGCACCAACGGCGCAGGCGCCCAAGCTGGCCTGGCTCGGTCACTAGACTTAACGGATGACTGAGCTGACCGGACCTGAAGAATCATCAGCCCAGCCGTCGCGGGACTGGCCCGGGCTGGACGCCGCTGCGATCCCTGACGCCTTAGTGGCCCAAGCCCTGACAGTGTTGGAAACCCTGCCCGCCACTCCCGTTGAAGAGCATGAAGAGGCCTACGCCAGGCTTCATGATGAGTTGCTGCATGCCCTCAACGCCAAGCCCCAGGACGTTAAGCCCCAGGACCTTCAATCCCAAGGCCTTGCACCCCAGGATGCCGGACCCCAGGACCCCGGAACCCGTACTCCGGGGCCCCCGGTTCCCGGCCCCCGCGGTACCGGCGCAACGAACGGCGCAGCCTGATGCCGGTACGCCTCGACCAGGCCCTGGTGGCCCGGGGCCTGGCCAGGTCCCGGACGCACGCAGCAACCCTCATCGCCGAAGGCAAGGTCAGCTCCGAAGGCAAAGTCCTCGCCAAAGCGTCACTGCAGGTTGACGAAGACAGGGATCTCGCCGTCGAACATGACGACCAGGACACGTACGCCAGCCGCGCCGGCCATAAACTGGCCGGCGCCCTCGACGCCTTCCCGGGCATTACGGCCCAAGGAAAGCGGTGCCTGGACGCCGGCGCGTCCACCGGCGGCTTCACCGACGTCCTGCTCCGGCGCGGCGCGGCACACGTGGTGGCTGTCGACGTCGGGCACGGCCAACTGGTGCCCCACCTCCGCAGCGATCCACGCGTCGCCGTCCACGAAGGCCTGAACGTCAGGTACATGGTTCCGGAGGACATCGGCGGCCCGGTCGCCCTGACCGTCGCGGACCTCTCCTTCATTTCCCTCACCCTGGTGGTGCAGGCCCTGGCCGGGTGCACGGAACCGGGCGGAGACCTGGTGCTTATGGTCAAACCCCAGTTCGAAATCGGCAAGGACCGTTTGGGCCGCACCGGCGTGGTCACCTCGGAACGGGAACGGCGGCTCGCGGTGCACAAGGTGGCCATGGCAGCGCTCGACGCCGGGCTGGACCTGCACGGGCTGGCGGTGAGTCCGCTGCCGGGCCAGGACGGAAACGTCGAATACTTCCTGTGGATAAGACGCAGGATCACCCAAGACTTGCCTAAGATCGAAGAGCGGGAGGCGGCAGCAGCTGCCTTGCTCGGACAAATCTGGCCGAAACACTAGAGAGCGGAACCTGATGAGCAGGCGTGTACTGGTCCTTGCCCATACCGGCCGCGAGGAATCGCTGAAGGCCGCCTGGGAGGCCTGTGCGCTCCTGCATGCCTCGGGCATTGTGCCCGTCATGCAGGAGTCCGAACTGGACGACATGGAGCGGTTCTTCGGGCACCTTGCCCACCCCGTCGAAGTCCTCCACGATCATGTGAGCCTGCCGGAGGTGGAACTGGTGATGGTCCTCGGCGGCGACGGCACCATCCTGCGCGCAGCCGAGCTGGTCCGCGAAGTGGACGTCCCCTTGCTTGGGGTCAACCTCGGCCATGTGGGCTTCCTGGCCGAGAGTGAGCGTGCCGACCTGGCCCAGACGGTGGAGTGGATCGCAAGCCGCGACTACACCGTGGAAGAGCGGATGACCATCGATGTCCAGGTATGGGTCCGGGGCCAAAAAATCTGGCACACCTGGGCCCTGAACGAGGCCGCCATCGAAAAGGCCAACCGGGAACGCATGCTGGAGGTGGTCACGGAAGTGGACGAACGCCCGCTGACCTCGTTCGGCTCGGACGGCATCGTGATGGCCACTCCCACGGGGTCCACCGCCTACGCGTTCTCTGCCGGCGGCCCAGTGGTCTGGCCGGAGGTGGAGGCACTCGTCATCGTCCCCATCAGCGCCCACGCCCTGTTCGCCAAACCCCTGGTGGTTTCGCCCAGGTCAAAGCTTGCGGTCGAGGTCCTGAGCCGCACGGAGGCCCAGGGCGTCCTGTGGTGTGACGGCCGCCGGTCGGTGGACCTTCCGCCGGGCGCCCGGGTGGAAGTCACCAAATCCGCGACCCCCGTGCGGCTGGCCCGCACCCACCAAACGCCCTTCTCGGCGCGCCTGGTCCGCAAGTTCGAGCTCCCCATCCACGGCTGGCGGGGGCCGGTGCCCAAGGCCAGCGCGGTCCACACGGGACCCATTCCCGTGGTCCGCACGCCCCGGCCCAAGCAGCCTCTGCAGGTCCCGCAGGAGGACCGGCCGGACACCGAACCTGATCCGTCGACTGCGGAGTGAATGCATGCTTGAAGAACTGAGAATCCGCGATCTTGGCGTCATTACAGACGCAACCCTGCCGCTGGGGCCTGGCCTCAGCGTGGTGACCGGTGAAACCGGTGCCGGCAAAACGATGGTGGTCACCGCCGTCGGCCTGCTGCTCGGCGCCCGCTCGGACGCGGGCGCCGTCCGCAGCGGCGCAAAGAGTGCCACCGCTGAAGCGGTCCTGAAGCTCGACGCCGGCCACCCCGCCGTGGTCCGCGCCCTTGAGGCGGGCGCCGAAGCTGAAGAGTTCGACGGCGGCGCGGAACTGATCCTGGCACGCCGCCTCGGTGCAGATGGACGCAGCCGCGCTTTCCTGGGCGGCCGCGCGGCCCCCGTCGGTGTCCTGGCCGAAATCGGCGAAACGCTGGTGGTGGTCCACGGACAGACCGACCAGATCCGCCTCAAGGGCGCTGCAGCCCAACGTGGTGCGCTGGACAAGTTTGCCGGCGAAACGCTGGCCGGCCCGCTCAACGCCTATCAGGAGCTTTACAGAAACTGGAAAGCCAGCCAGGCAGAGCTGGACAGCCTGCGCAGTGCAGCCCGGGACAGGCTTCGCGAAGCCGAGTCCCTGCAGACCGCCCTGGCGGAGATCGACGACGTGGACCCGCAGCCGGGGGAGGACGGGCAGCTGAAGGCGGAGGCAGTAAAGCTGGCCAACGTCGAAGAGCTGCGGATCGCCGCCAGCACCGCGCACCAGGCCCTGATCGCGGAGGACTTCGGCGAAGCCGGCGATGCCACCACCATGGTGGACGCAGCCAAGCGCACCCTCGAACAGGTTGCGGAGCACGACGCCGAGCTTGGATCGGCCGCGGCCCGGCTGGCCGAAGTGGGCTTCCTGCTCAACGACATCGCCACGGACCTGGCCAGCTACCAGGCGGGCCTCGACACGGAAGGCCCTGAGCGGCTTGCCGAAATCGAGGACCGGCGCGGCGCCCTGGCCAAGTTGGTGCGCAAGTACGCACCCACCATTGACGAAGTGCTGGAATGGGCGGAGAAGGCCCGGGCCCGCCACGACGAACTGCAGGACGACTCTTCGCGGATTGAGTCCCTGGACGCCGAGGTGGCACGTGCGGAGGCGGACCTGGCCAAGCAGGCCGCCGCCATCAGCAAGATCCGTGCCAAGGCCGCCAAGGACCTGTCAGGACGGGTCAGCGCCGAGCTCAAGGCACTGGCCATGGCGGATGCCACGCTGGTGATCAACCTTGAGCCGACGGGGCAGCTGGGGCCCCATGGTGCCGACGACATCGCGTTCCTGCTGCAGCCGCATTCCGGTGCCCCCGCCCGGCCGCTGGGCAAGGGCGCATCGGGAGGTGAGCTCTCGCGCGTCATGCTGGCCATCGAGGTGGTGCTCGCCGCCGTGGACCCCGTTCCCACGTTCGTCTTCGACGAGGTAGACGCCGGAGTGGGCGGCCGCGCCGCCGTCGAGATCGGCCGCCGCCTCGCCATGCTCGCCCGCCACGTCCAGGTGCTGGTGGTGACGCACCTGCCGCAGGTGGCAGCTTTCGCGGACCAGCACATCACCGTGACCAAGACCTCAGTCCGGGGGGCCGACGGCGGCACCGCCACCGGGTTCACGTCCAGTGATGTGCGCCTCCTCGATGGGACGGAGCGGGTCCGGGAACTGGCCAGGATGCTGGCCGGCCAAGAGGACTCCGAATCGGCCCAGGCACACGCCCAGGAGCTGCTTGACGACGCAAAACTCCTGCCGCAGCGCGGCTGACAGGACCTTAACGCCGGTGCCTTCTCAGGCCCGTTGCGGTCCCTGGGCCCTTGCCCGGAAGGTGCGCGTGACTGCACACTGGAGCATTTGGGGAACAGTCCGGACGATCCGTGGAAGGCTCAATTGATGATAGGCTCGAATTCCGTGGTGCAGCGATCAAATTCCCGTGTAAATTCCCGGTTCCCGGGCTCATCCAAGACGACCAAGCACATCTTCGTGACCGGTGGTGTGGCGTCCTCGCTGGGTAAGGGGCTGACGGCTTCGAGCCTCGGCCACCTGCTGCGGGCGCGCGGCCTGTCTGTGACAATGCAGAAGCTCGATCCCTATCTGAATGTGGATCCGGGCACGATGAACCCCTTCCAGCACGGCGAGGTCTTCGTCACCGACGACGGCGCCGAGACGGACCTGGACATCGGGCACTACGAGCGGTTCCTCGACGAGAACCTCGAGGGCTCGGCGAACGTCACCACCGGGCAGGTGTACTCCACGGTTATCGCCAAGGAGCGCCGCGGCGAGTACCTCGGCGACACCGTCCAGGTCATTCCGCACATCACTGACGAAATCAAGCGCCGGATGCGCCTGCCTGCCGAGGGCAAGAACGCTCCGGACGTCATCATCACCGAAATCGGCGGCACCGTTGGCGATATCGAGTCCCAGCCGTTCCTCGAATCGGCCCGCCAGGTCCGCCAGGACGTGGGCCGCGGCAACGTCTTCTTCGTCCATGTGTCCCTGGTCCCGTACATCGGACCGTCCCAGGAACTGAAGACCAAGCCCACGCAGCACTCCGTGGCCGCGCTGCGTTCCATCGGTATCCAGCCCGAAGCCATCGTGATCCGGTCGGACCGCGAAATTCCCGAAGCCATGCGCGCCAAGATCGGCCGGATGTGCGACGTTGACCTCGAAGCAGTCATCGGCTGCCCCGATGCCCCCAGCATCTACGACATCCCCAAGACCCTGCACACCCAGGGCCTGGACTCCTACATCGTCCGTGCCCTGGACCTGCCGTTCAAGGACGTTGACTGGACCAGCTGGGACCGCCTGCTGGAAGCAGTGCACAACCCGCGGCACCACGTCGAGATCGCCCTCGTGGGCAAGTACATCGACCTGCCGGACGCCTACCTGTCCGTCACCGAAGCCCTGCGCGCCGGCGGCTTTGCCAACGAAACCAAGGTCAAGATCCGTTGGGTCCCCTCGGACGAATGCGAAACCCGTGAGGGTGCGGTCAAGGCGCTCGACGGCGTCGATGCCATCTGCGTCCCGGGCGGCTTCGGCATCCGCGGCCTCGAAGGCAAGCTGGGCGCCCTGAAGTTCGCCCGCGAGACCAAGCTCCCGGTGCTGGGCCTGTGCCTCGGCCTGCAATGCATGGTCATCGAGTACGCCCGCAACGTCGTCGGCCTGGAAGGTGCATCCTCAAGCGAGTTTGAGCCGGACTCCAAGTACCCGGTCATCGCCACCATGGAAGAGCAGCTGGAGTTCGTCGAGGGCGGCGGCGACCTGGGCGGCACCATGCGCTTGGGCCTGTATGAGGCCAAGCTTGACGAGGGCTCGGTCATTGCCGGAACCTACGGCAAGACCACCGTCAGCGAACGCCACCGCCACCGCTACGAGGTCAACAACAAATACCGCGACCAGATCGCTGCCGAGGGACTCGTCTTCTCCGGTACCTCCCCGGACGGCAAGCTCGTGGAGTTCGTCGAACTCCCGGCCGAGGTCCACCCGTACTACGTGGCCACCCAGGCGCACCCGGAACTGAGTTCGCGCCCCACCCGGCCGCACCCGCTGTTCGCCGGCCTGATCAAGGCGGCACTGGACCACCAGGGCGGCAACGCCGACACGGCCGCAGCCGTGACCGCCGGTGCTCCGGAGTCCGGTACGGTAGCGGCTAAGTAGAGCCAACAGAACAAAGGACGGCGTGATGCCCGGTACACCTGAAACCACCCCTGCAGCCAGGCAGGTTTCGGATGCACCGAGCCCACGCCGTCTTTTGTCGTCTGAGAAGGTTTACGAGGGCCGGATCTGGGACGTCGTCAGCGACACCTTCCAGCTCCAGGAGACCGGTGACGCCCTCACCCGCGACTACATCGACCACCCCGGTGCCGTCGCTGTCCTGCCCATGAACGCGCAGGGCGAAATCCTGCTCCTCAAGCAGTACCGGCACCCCGTGGGAATGGACCTGTGGGAAGTCCCGGCAGGCCTGCTGGACGTTGAAGGCGAAGACTTTGTGGTGGGCGCCGCCCGCGAGCTCGCCGAGGAAGCGGACCTCGCCGCAGCTACCTGGAACGTCCTGGCAGACGTCTTCAACTCGCCCGGATCTTCCAGCGAGGCCATCCGCATCTACCTGGCCCGGGACCTCACCGAGGTACCGCATGCCGAGCGGCACGAGCGGACGGACGAGGAAGCCGAGATCGAATTCCACTGGATCAGCCTGGACGAGGCCGTCGCTTCCGTCCTGGCCGGCCGGCTGCACAACCCGTCGGCCGTCGTCGGGATCCTCGCGGCAGCGGCCGCCCGGGCCGACGGGTACGCCGGGCTCCGCCCAGCCGACGCAGCCTGGCCCGCCCACCCCAGCCAGCGCTGATGGTTCCGGGTCCGTCCGCCGGGATGGCACCGCCGGCGGAAACCACGCTGAGCGAAGCAGCGGAACCCGGGGAAGCTGCGGCCGCACCCACGAGGATTGACCGCGGGGTCACGGACTACCTGCAGCATATGGGCGTCGAACGAGGTCTGGCAGCAAACACCCTGGCCGCCTACCGCAGGGACCTTGCCCGCTACTCCCGCTATCTGGCCGGCGCCGGCTGCCAGCAGCCCGGGGACATCACGCGGCACCACGTGACGGGTTTCGTGCGCGCCCTCTCGGACGGGTCCGACGGCGGTTCGGCCCTCGGAGTGCGGTCCGCCGCCAGGACCGTGGTGGCCGTCCGGGGCCTGCATAAGTTCTGGGCCCTGGAAGGGCATACGGCGTCGGACCCGGCCAGTGAAGTGCATCCGCCTATGGCCGGCAAGCGGCTGCCCAAGGCCATCACCGTGGACGAGGTCACGAGGATCCTGGAGGCCGCAGGAACCGACACCGCCACGGGCCTGCGGGACCGGGCCTTGCTGGAATTCCTCTACTCCACGGGGGCAAGGATCAGCGAAGCCGTGGGGCTGGACGTTGACGATATTTCGCTGGCGGGCGACGACACGGAGCAGGGACCGGCCATCGTCAGGCTTTTCGGGAAGGGCTCCAAGGAGCGGCTGGTGCCCCTGGGATCGTACGGCGCCAGGGCACTGGAGGCGTACCTCGTGCGCGGCCGGCCGCTGCTGGCCGCGAAGGGCAAGGGGACACCGGCGCTGTTCCTCAACGCCCGCGGCGGCAGGATCAGCCGCCAGAGCGCCTGGACCATCCTGAAGGTGGCCGCTGAAAAGGCCAACATCACCCGCGACGTGTCTCCCCACACGCTCAGGCACTCCTTCGCCACCCACCTCCTCGAAGGCGGCGCGGACGTGCGGGTGGTCCAGGAACTCTTGGGCCACGCCTCCGTGACCACCACCCAGGTATACACACTGGTGACGGCCGATACCCTCCGCGAGGTTTACGCAGCCGCACACCCCAGGGCCTTGGGCTGATGCACACCCGGCTCTGACGAACCCGGTGCGGAGGGGCACGGCTGGAACGGTCCGGCCGGGAACCGGTTTATTCCATCACGTTGAGCGTCAGTTCCACGGCGCCGAGGAACAGGGCCAGGATGGAGGTGCCCAGCCCGGCCACCAGGAGCAGGCCCGGGTGGGCGAGGCCCACCACCACCCGCCGGGCACGGGGGGACCCCCGCAGGAACTTCTTGGGAAGGCGCGTGCCTTCGGGCGCCTGGCGCCAGCCACGGAGGCGGCGTAGGAACCAGGCGCACCGGATGATCAGGGCCATCCACAGGACAGTGACCACCAGCGGGACAGCAGCTACCAGGAGGTTGAGGCCCAGGGACGTGACGGCACGCTCCGAGTCTCCGGCCAGCGCCTGCACGGTGGTGGAAATCGATGCGCTGGCCACCACCGAGATGCCCCACACCAGGAACGCGGCGGTCAGTGCCAGGAACCGGACAAAGAAGTGCGAGAGCACGGACTCCTTGGCCGGACGGAGGTAGCGGCGCGGGGTGGCGTTCAGTACCGCCACCGCGCATCCCAGGGTGGGCAGGGCCGCCATCCCCACGAAGACGTACCAGGTCCAACCTGCGAGGTCTACGAGTTCGTCGGCAACGATCAGCAGCGCCCACGAACCTGTCCACAGCCAGCCGGCATGCAGCGGATTCCGGACCAGCCAGTCTGGCAACCGGACACCGCCGCCGTGCAGGGTGCGGGCCTTTCGGGCGGGGGCGGGATGTTCCTCTCCGGCCATGCTCATGGGCCTCACTGTAGCAACGCGCCGGCCGCCATGCCGGGGCAGTCCACGCGCCGCGGGCTGCCCTCCCGGAAGGCCCGCTAGGCTGGGAAAATGACCGCAGCCGATGTGACCCTCTGCTTCCTGCTCCGCGACGGTGCCGACGGCCCGCAGGTGCTCCTGGGCCTGAAACAGACCGGTTTCGGCAGGGGCAAGATCGTGGGCATTGGCGGGCACGTCGAGGCGGGGGAGACCAGCGTCCAGGCCGTGATCCGGGAAGTCCAGGAGGAAACCGGCGTGGTGCTGCAGCAGGGGGACCTCACGGACGCGGGAGCCGTGCACTTCGTGTTTCCCGCCAGGCCGGAGTGGGACATGAAGACCACCCTCTTCACGGCGCGCACCTGGACCGGTGAACCGCAGCCCAGCGACGAGATCCTGCCCGAGTGGTTCCGGGTGGATGCCCTGCCGGTGGACCGGATGTGGCAGGACGCTGACCACTGGCTGCCCGTGGTGCTGGAAGGCGGCACGGTCAACGTCGTGGTCACCATGGACGCAGACAACGAATCCGTCGCGTCGTCCAGCAGCGTCCTTCCCTAGGCTGCGGGTCTTCCCCAATTTCCCAGGCCTTTAACGTACGACGGCGGTGCGGCACCCGGGTGCCGCACCGCCGTCGTACGTCCTGCAGAAAGGCTAGGGCAGGTGCCGTTCCTCGGCGCCGTTGTACTCGCTCAGCGGGCGGATCAGCGAGTTGGAGTCCAGTTGCTCCATGATGTGTGCTGTCCAGCCGGTGATGCGGCTGGCCACGAACAATGGAGTGAACGTCGGCGTATCGAAGCCCATCAGGTGATAAGTGGGCCCGGCCGGGTAGTCGAGGTTCGGCTTGATGGCCTTGGCCTCATCCATCGCCGTTTCCAGGCCGTTGTACAGTCCCAGCAGTTCGGGCCGGCCGTAGTGGGCAATCATCTTGTCCAGGGCGGCCTTCATGGTGGGCACCCGGGAGTCGCCGTGCTTGTAGACGCGGTGGCCGAAGCCCATGACCTTCTTCTTGTTCGCCAGGGCATCCTCCATCCAGGCCTTCGCCCGGGCTGCCGCCTCGTCCAGGGACTCCTCCTGCCGGATGCCGATCTCGTCGAAGGTGTGCATCACGGCCTCGTTCGCCCCACCGTGCAGCGGACCCTTCAGGGCCCCGATGGCTCCTGTGACCGCCGAGTGCAGGTCGGACAGCGTAGAGGTGATGACGCGTGCAGTGAAGGTAGAGGCGTTAAAGGAGTGCTCGGCGTAGAGAATCATCGAGACGTTGAACGCCTCCACAACCTCGGGCACCTGTTCCTCGCCGAAGGTCATCCATAGGAAATTCGCTGAGTAGCCCAGGTCCTCACGCGGTTCCACCAGGTCCTGGCCGTGGCGGCGGCGCTGGTCGTAGGCCACTACCGCCGGCATGGCGGCAAACAGGTCCACGGCTTTGGCCATGTTGGCCTCGCGGGACGAGTCCTCGGCCAGCGGGTGGCGGGCCCCCATCACGGAGGCCGCTGTCCTGCAGACATCCATCGGGTGGGACGTGGCGGGCAACGCGTCGATGACCTGCTTGACCACCGGGTCAAGCGCCCGCCCTGCACGCTCCCGTGCCGTGAACTCCGCCAGCTGCCCTTCGGCAGGCAATTCACCGTTCCACAGCAAGTAGGCCACTTCCTCGAAGCTGCACCTGGCGGCCAGTTCCTGGACGGGGTAGCCGCGGTACAGCAGGGAGTTCGTGTCCGGGTTGACCTTGGACACCGCGGTGTAGTCCACCACGACGCCGGCCAGGCCCTTTTTGATATCAACAGCTGCCATATTGAACTCCTTCGTTCTTGCGGGGATCCAGGCTCCTACCGGACGCCGGGAATCTGGAAGTTGAAAACGCCGGTATCGAAGCGGTTGTACGCCTCGTAGTCCACCAGGTCATAGAGACGCGCACGGGTGAGCATGTTCTCCACCTGTGCTTCCTGTGATCCTGTTGCCTTGATCGTTTCCAGCGTACGCTCTGCAGCTCCCATGGCAATGCGCAGCAGGGTGACCGGGTAGATCACCATGTTCACGCCCACCGACTGCAGCTGCTCCACCGTAAACAGGTCGCTCTTTCCGAACTCGGTCATGTTGGCGAGAATCGGCACATCCACGGCGTCCCGGATGGCCTGGAACTCGGACAGGTCCTTCATGGCCTCCGGGAAGATGGCGTCGGCACCGGCCTCCACCAGGGCGCGGGCACGGTCCTGGGCGGCTTCGAGCCCCTCCACCGCACGGATATCGGTGCGGGCCATGATGAGGAAATTGGGGTCGCGCCGGGCATCGGCCGCGGCCCGGATGCGTTTGGCGGCGGTGTCCAGGTCCACCACGTTCTTGCCATCCAGGTGGCCGCACCTTTTGGGATTGAACTGGTCTTCGATGTGGCAGCCTGCCAGGCCGGCGTTTTCGAGTTCCTGGATGCTGCGCGCAACGTTCATCGGTTCGCCGAAGCCGGTGTCAGCGTCGACGATGGCGGGCAGGTCGGTCATGCGGGCGATCTGCCCCGCACGGGTGGCCACTTCGGTGAGGGTGGTCAGCCCGATGTCCGGCAGGCCAAGGTCGTTGGCGAGGACGGCGCCGGAGATGTAGACGCCGGCGAAGCCCTTTTCCTCGATCAGCCGTGCCGACAGCGGGTTGAACGCCCCCGGGAACTGCTGGATGGTGCCGGAGGCGAGCATCCCGCGCAGTGCGGCCCGCTTCTGTTCCGGGGTGGTCTTCGAGTACAGCATCAGAACAGTCCCTTCGGTGCCGCGCCAAGGTTGATGACGCCAGGGGCGGCAGTGATGTTCAGCTGGTCCAGTTCGCCCGCTGCGAGTTCCGGGAGGCGTTCGACGGCGGCGAGGAACCTTTCGATTTCGGCCTGCTCCACGAGCCCGGCCGCAAGGGTGCGGAACTTGTTGACGTACTGCTCGCGGGCGAACGGCCGCGCACCCAGCGGGTGGGCGTCCGCCACCGCAATCTGGTCAGTGACGACGGTGCCGTCGGTGAGGGTGATCTCCACGGACCCGCCGAAGGCTTTCTCGCTGATGTCCAGGGAGTGGTAGCGGCGGGTCCACTCCGGGTCTTCCTCAGTGGTGACCTTCTGCCACAGCTCCACGGTGTCCGGCCTGGCCGCACGTTCGGGGGCGTACGAGTCCACGTGGTGCCAGGAGCCGTCCTGGAGTGCCACGGTGAAGATGTAGGGGATGGAGTGGTCCAGGGTTTCCCGGCTGGCGGTGGGGCTGTACTTCTGGGGGTCGTTGGCGCCGGAGCCGATCACGTAGTGCGTGTGGTGGCTGGTCCTGATCAGGACCGACGCCACGTTGGCGGGATCGGTCACCTCAGGGTGCTCGCGGTGCAGCTTGCGGGCTAGGTCGATCCAGGCCTGCGCCTGGTACTCAGCCGAGTGCTCCTTGGTGTAGGTGTCCAGGATGGCGCGCTTGGCCTCACCCGGGGTGGGGAGGGGTACTTCGTAGGAGGCGTCCGGACCGTCCAGCATCCAGGCGATCACGCCGTCTTCGCCTTCATAGATTGGCACCGGGGAGGTCTGTCCGCGCATGGCACGGTCTGCCGCCTCGACGGCCATTTTCCCGGCGAATGCGGGTGCGTGGGCTTTCCATGTGGAGATCTCGCCCTTGCGGGATTGGCGGGTTGCGGTGGTGGTGTGCAGCGCCTGGCCTACGGACTGGAAGATGGTTTCGACGTCGAGGCCCAGCAAAGCGCCAATGCCGGCAGCGGCCGAGGGGCCGAGGTGGGCCACATGGTCGATCTTGTGCTTGTGCAGGCAGATCGCCTTCACCAGGTTCACCTGGATCTCGTAGCCGGTGGCGATGCCGCGGATCAGGTCGGCGCCGCTGGAACCCGTGTGCTGCGCGACGGCCAGGATGGGCGGGATGTTGTCACCGGGGTGGGAGTAGTCCGCGGCCAGGAACGTGTCGTGGTAATCGAGTTCGCGGACAGCCACGCCGTTGGCCCACGCAGCCCATTCGGGGGAGACGCGCTCGCCGATGCCAAACACCTTGGCACCCTTGCCGCCGGTGCTTGGCGCATGGGTGAGGGCCTGCGCGCGGGCGGCGACGATCGGCGCCCGGTTCAGCGATGCGATGGCCACCGAAGCGTTATCGATGATGCGGTTGATGACCATTTCGGTCACCTCCGGCACCACCTCCACGGGATCGGCGGCCACGGCGGCGATCTTGTGGGCCAGTTGCTCTTCCCGGGCCAGGTTCTCTTCGCTCTTGTAGACGCGGACGTGGTGTTGCTTAACCATGGTTCTCCCTGTGATGAGGTGTGTGCGTATTTTTGACGTGCGTCAAGCTGCGGTGGAGATGGAGGGTGGTGGCTGCTTCAGCCAGGCGGGGGTTGCGGGAGGCAATGGCTTCCGCGATGGCAGCATGTTCAGCCGCCGCGGCAGTGAGCCGCTCCGCGTCGTCGGCAGCGAGCCTGCGGACCCGGACCAGATGCACCCGGAGGGCCCGCATGGCCTGGATGAGGTAGGCATTGCCCACCGCATCATCGATGGCGGCGTCGAGGCGCCCGGCCAGGCCGTAATACTCGTGCCGTCCAGCGTCGCTGCCGTCAATGAGCGCAGGCGCCTCATGGAGTTCCTTCTGCAGCTGGAGGAAGACGGCGGAATCTCCACGTTCTGCCGCCAAGGCGGCAGCCCTGCATTCCAGCGTTTCGCGGAGTTCGAACAGTTCGTCGATGTCGTCGAGCGAAACGTCGGTGACGACGACGCCGCGGCCGCCTGCCGTCGTCGTCAGCCCCTCCGCGTTAAGCCGGCCCAGCGCCTCCCGTAGGGGTGTGCGCGAGACGCCGAGGCGTTCGGACTGTTCTACTTCGCCCAGGATCGTGCCGGGAAGAAGCCGCCATTCCGTGATGTCGTCCCGGAGGGCGGCGTAGGCCCTGTCGCTGGCGCGCATCGGTAACTCCTTCGGTAACTGAACTCCTTCAGTGTATACAGAGATGCTCAAAAATCCGACCCAACTTCAGTTTTCATGGGTGAACGGTCAATCTCTGTATACATAACCCTTGTTTGAAAACTGTCCCTTGGCTAGCATGGCGGCAACACAATGTCGTGGACGGGATGCACTTTCATGGTTGACAGCTATCGGGATACATACGAACAGAGCCTTGCTGATCCAGCCGCCTTTTGGCTTGGCGCCGCGGCAACGGTGGGCTGGTCCGCGCCGCCGCGGCAGGCACTGGACGCAAGCCGGGCACCGCTCTACGGCTGGTTCCCGGACGGCGTCCTGAATACCTCCTACAACGCGTTGGACCGCCACGTGGAGGCCGGCCGGGGGAGCCAGGACGCCCTGATCTACGATTCGGCAATGCTCGGCACCCAACGCCGCTTCACCTATGCGGAGCTGACCGGGCTCGTGGCGGACTTTGCCGGCGTCCTGCGGGACCAGGGTGTCGGCAAGGGCGACCGCGTGGTGATCTACATGCCGATGATTCCGGAAGCGGTCATCGCCATGCTTGCCTCCGCCCGCCTCGGCGCGGTCCATTCCGTGGTCTTTGGCGGATTCGCGCCCAAGGAACTTGCGGCCCGGATCCGTGATGCGCAGCCGGTGCTGGTGGTCACGGCGTCCGGCGGACTGGAGCCGGCGCGCAGGATCGAGTACCTGCCCGCCGTGGCGGAGGCGCTCGCCCTGGCCGGCGTGCCCGGCCTTCCCGTGATCACCAAAGCCAGGGAGGGCTTCGCCGCCTCAGCCGCTGACTACGGGTGGCTGGACTGGGAGGCGGAGGTAGCCAGTGCCACGCCTGCTGCCCCGGTTGACGTGGCGGCCACCGATCCCCTGTACATCCTTTACACCTCAGGCACTACCGGGACGCCGAAAGGCGTGGTGCGCGATAACGGCGGGCACGCCGTCGCACTGGACTGGACGCTCAGGAACATCTACGGTGCCGGCCCGGGCGACGTCATGTGGACCGCGTCGGACGTTGGCTGGGTGGTGGGGCATTCCTACATCGTCTACGGACCGCTGCTGGCAGGGGCCACCAGCGTGCTGTACGAGGGAAAACCCGTGGGAACCCCTGATGCCGGAGCCTTCTGGCGGGTGGTCCGCGACCATAGGGTCAACGTCCTCTTCACCGCCCCAACTGCGTTGCGCGCCATCAGGAAGGCAGACCCCGGGGCAGCACTGCTGCGGGACTACGACATTTCCAGCCTGCGAACCCTGTTCACTGCGGGGGAGCGGCTGGATACCGACACCTTCCATTGGGCGTCCCGGTCCCTGGGGGTCCCGGTGGTGGACCACTGGTGGCAAACGGAAACAGGATGGGCCATCTGCGCCAATCCCCGCGGGCTGGAGGAACTGCCCATAAAGGCAGGTTCGCCCAGCGTCCCCATGCCCGGCTTCCGGCTGGCGATCGTTGATGGACTGGGAGAGGAAGTGGAGCCGGACGTTGAGGGGAACATTGTGCTGGGTCTGCCGTTGCCGCCCGGGACGCTGACCACCCTTTGGGGAAACGACGAACGCTTCGTCTCGTCCTACCTGCAGGCCTTCGAGGGCTGTTACGCCACCGGAGACTCCGGCTTCCGGGACCGTGACGGGTACGTCTTCGTTATGGGGCGGACGGATGACATCATCAACGTTGCCGGCCACCGCCTCTCCACCGGAGCGATGGAGCAGGTAATCGGCCAGCACCCCGCCGTGGCTGAATGCGCCGTCATCGGCCTTGCTGATCCGCTCAAGGGACAGCGCCCCAGCGGGTATGTGGTCCTGAAATCCGGCGTCGAGATTCAGGACGACGTACTGGCCGCCGAACTGGTGGCAATGGTCCGGCGTGACATCGGGGCTGTCGCCGACTTTAAGCACGTAACGGTGGTGGATGCGCTGCCCAAGACGCGGTCAGGGAAGATCCTCCGCAAGACGATGCGGCAGATTGCCGACGGCGTGGAATACACCGTGCCGTCCACTATCGAGGACGTTGGGGTCATCGAGCAGCTCATCGGAACACTGCGGCCGGAAATCCCGGAACCAGGACCACTGCGGTCCTGACCCGGACCTTCTCAGCGTCCGCTCCAGCGGTACTCGTTCTCCGGGCGCCCCGGCGTCCCGTACCTGGCCGTCCGCTGCACCGTTCCGGCGTCGGCCAGGTACTCAAGGTAGCGGCGCGCCGTGACGCGGGACATCCCCAGCGCATCCATGACCTCGGTGGCGGAGACGGCATTCCGCTGCGCCTTGAGGAAGTCCTTGACGGAGTCCAGCGTGGAGGTGGACAGCCCCTTGGGCAGCGGAAGCTCGGAAGGTGCCCGCAGGCTTGCGAAGGCCTGGTCCACTTCACTCTGGGAGGCTCCGGCCCTTCCTGCCGCGCCCGTGCCGTCCGCCAGCTGTTGCCTGAACTGGCGGTAACTTTCAAGCTTGTCCGAGAACGTGGCGAAGGTGAACGGCTTGATGAGATACTGCACCACGCCGATGGCCACGGCGCTGCGCACGACGGCGAGCTCCCGGACGGCGGTGATGGCGATGATGTCCGCGAGCAGGCCGGCAGCCCGCATGCGGCGGGCGATGTCCAGCCCGTGCAGGTCCGGGAGGTTCATATCCAGCAGGACGAGTTCCACGGGACTGCCGGATGCCGCGAAATCGCCCAGCAGCCGGAGCGCCGATTGCCCGTCGGGCGCCGTGCCCGCCAGTTCAAAGCCCGGCAGCCGTCCAACGTAGGCCGCGTGGGCGGCCGAGGCGATGGCTTCGTCCTCAACGACGAGGACGCGAATATTGCTCACGCTTTATGCTCCCTTTCCGGCAGCGTCTGTCCCGGCGGCAGTTCCGGCATCCCTGGTCCGCGCACCGGGTGAATTCTCCGGCACGGCCGCCTCCGGTGCCACCGCCGCCGGCAGGAACACCTCGAATTTGGCACCCCGGCGCCCGTTGATGACCAGCGAGCCGCCCAGGCGCTGCACAGCCTGGCGGACCAAAGCCAGGCCTATGCCGCGCCCGCCGGGGCCGGCGGGTTTGGTGCTGAAACCATGCCGGAACATGTTCTCTGCAGACGCCGGATCGATGCCGGCCCCTGAGTCGTGGACGGCGATATCCAGCCCTTCAACGTCCGACTCTACCGTCAGCTCCACCCGGCGCGGCGGTGGAGCGTCGGCCGCGGCGTCGATGGCGTTGTCCAGCAGGTTTCCGAGGACCGTGACCAGGTCCTGCACAGCAATTCCGGCCGACGTGCCCGAACCGAGGGCGGTGACTTCCAGGTGCACCCCGCGTTCGTGCGCTTCAGCCGCCTTCCCCATCACCAAGGCGCCAAGGACCGGTTCATCCACTGAGCTGACCATGTCATCGGTCAGTTGCTGGCTCAACTCCAGGTCCTTCGTGGCGAAATCCAGTGCTTCCTGGGTCCGTCCCAGCTCCAGCAGCGACACCATGGTGTGGAGCCTGTTGGCATGCTCGTGGGTTTGTGCCCGCAGGGCATCGGAAAGAGTGCGCATGGTTTCCAGCTCATTGCCCAGCGCCTCGATCTCCGTCCGGTCGCGGAGGGTGGCCACCGTACCGTACACGGGTGTCCTGCCCCGGGGTCCGAAAGGCTCCGGGCCCTTGGCCGGGCCCTGGTTTACTACCAGGACCCGTGAACCGGTAAGGACAATCTCGTCATTGGCCGGGCGCCCCGACTCGAAAAGGCCGCGGAGTCCCTCGTCGAGCGGAAGGTCTGACAGCGACGGAGGCCGCGTGGGGTCGCTGCTGCCGGTCTGGGCAAGGCCGAGCAGCTCTGCGGCCTGGTCGTTGTACATCACCACCCGTCCCCGGGTATCGATCAGGATCAGGCCCTCGCGGACAGAGTGCAGAACGGATTCGTAATAGGCGAACAGCTGGGAGAGCTGCTCGGGGCCCCAGCCGCGGGTGACCCGCCGGAGGTACCTGCCCAAAAGCCACGAAGCCAGCGAGCCACCCACCAGCAACGCGAGGCCGATGGCGGCCAGGGCCGGAAGGCGCGCCGCGAAGGCGACGTCGACAGTGCCCACCGTCACCCCGGCGGCCACAAGGGCGCGGACCGTGCCGGCGTCGTCCTTCACCGGAACGATAGTGCGCACCGAGGGGCCCAGCGTGCCGGAGGTGACCTCGGTGAACGTCTCGCCCCGGAGCGCCGCATCGATGGACCCGATGTACGGCTTGCCCAGCTCCTCGTTCCTCGGATGGGTCCAGCGGGTCCGGTCCGGGGCCATGATGGTGATGAAATCGACGTGGGCTTCCTCCATGACGTCGAGGGCATAGGGCTGCAGGACTGACGACGGGTCCCGGCTCCCGGCGGCCTGCAGCACCAGCGGATTGGACGCGATCGAAGTGGCGATGCCGGTCATCCGCAGGCCCGCTTCGCTGTACGTCCGGTCCCGGGCGTCCACGTAGGCCGCCGTTCCCACCACGGCGATGAAGCACACCACAATCAACAGGTTCGCCACAAAGAGCCGGCGGGCGATACTCCAGCGGTGGATCATCAGTACCTTTCCCTCCGTCTCCGGGCGCCCGGCTGGGCCACCCAGCACCTGCGCCGCGACCAATATGAACGCAACGGTGAGCTGGATCACTGTGTGGCCAATGATGGATATCACACCGCAGGACGTGTGAGCCCAGTGACTGTGCCGCAGCGTCTATCAGATTATCCAAAGGAGACACATCATGGCTTCTCAACGGGGAGAGTCCCTGGACACCGCGGCGCCGCGGCGCAAAGGCCTCGACAAGTCGCATTACCTCTACATTGCCGTTATTGCCGCCGTTATCCTGGGCGCCCTGGTGGGCCTGCTGTTCCCGGAAGTCGGCAAATCCCTCAAGCCCCTCGGTGACGGGTTCATCAAGCTGATCAAGATGATGATCGCCCCGGTGATCTTCTGCACCATCGTCCTGGGTATCGGCTCCATTGCCAAAGCTGCAACGGTGGGCAAGGTGGGCGGCCTGGCGCTGGGCTACTTCATAGTCATGTCCACCTTCGCCCTGGCCATCGGCCTCGTGGTGGGCAACCTGATCCACCCCGGCGAGGGACTCAAGCTCACGCCGTACGATCCCAACAAGAAGGCCGCCACTGACAGCACCGTGGACTTCCTGCTCGGCATCATTCCGGGCGACATCCCCGTGCTGCCCACCCTGCTCGCAGCCATCCTGGTCGGCTTCGCACTGCAGAAGATGGGCCCCTCGGGAGCTCCCATCCTCAAGGCCATCGGACACGGACAGGCGCTCGTCTTCCGGATCCTGATCATGATCATGTGGCTGGCACCCGTCGGCGCCTTTGGTGCCATCGCAGCGGTGGTCGGCGCCACCGGCTTCCAGGCCATCGTCAGCATGTTTACCCTGATGATCGCGTTCTACATCACCTGCGCACTGTTCATCGTCGTCATCCTTGGCGGCATCCTCCAGGTGGTCTCCGGCGTCAACATCTTCAAGCTGATGAAGTACCTGGGCCGCGAATACCTGCTGATCTTCTCCACGTCCTCGTCCGAAGCAGCGCTTCCCCGCCTGATTGCCAAGATGGAGCACCTCGGTGTGTCCAAGCCGGTTGTCGGCGTCACCGTTCCCACCGGCTACTCCTTCAACCTCGACGGCACGGCCATCTACCTGACCATGGCCTCCCTGTTCGTGGCCAACGCCATGGGAACCCCGCTGGACCTGGGCGCCCAGATCTCCCTGCTGATCTTCATGATCATCGCGTCCAAGGGTGCAGCCGGCGTCACCGGCGCCGGCCTGGCAACGCTCGCAGCAGGCCTGCAGGCCCACAAGCCCGAACTCCTGGGCGGTGTTGGCATGATCGTCGGCATCGACCGCTTCATGTCCGAAGCCCGCGCACTGACCAACTTCACCGGCAACGCTGTTGCCACGGTCCTGATTGGTACCTGGGTCAAGGAAATCGATGGCGGACAGGTCACCCGGGTCCTCTCCGGCGAGCTGCCCTTCGACGAGCAGACCATGATCGCCGGGCACGGCGAGCTTGCGCCGAAGGAAGAAGGCGCGAAGGCTGCCGCCAGCGCCTAACCCCGCCTTGCAGTCAAACGGCCCCCGGAGCACGCTCCGGGGGCCGTTTCGCGTATCAGGAGCCTCAACCTTCGACCTCAACTAGAGGGTCAAGGCTCAACATTCGAAGAAAGTCAAGTTACCCGGAATGCCGTGTCGGCGGCTGTAGCCTTGGGAGGAAGGAACGGCGCTGGGGATCCAGCGGCAAGCAAGTCACCGTCATCGAAAGTGTGGACAGATACGTGAGCAGCGAACAGGGTGCGGCAACTCTGGAAGGCACGGAATTCGACCTCGACAACGCGGTGATGGGCCCTACGGGTCGCCCATTGCGTGAGTTCCCCGAACCCGCGCCGCTGCCCTCCCACGGGCCCGCGCGCGTCATCGCCATGGTCAACCAAAAAGGCGGAGTCGGGAAGACCACATCCACCATCAACCTCGCGGCAGCCCTCGCCGAATACGGTCGGCGCGTCCTGCTGGTGGACTTCGACCCCCAGGGTGCGTTGTCGGCAGGCCTGGGCGTCAACCCCCACGAACTGGACCTCACGGTCTACAACGTCCTGATGGACCGCAAGGTGGACATCCGCGAAGCCATCCACCACACCGGCGTGGAGAACGTGGACCTGCTGCCTGCCAACATCGACCTCTCTGCTGCCGAAGTGCAGCTGGTCAACGAGGTAGCCCGCGAACAGGTCCTGGACCGTGCGCTGAAGAAGGTCGAAGACGATTACGACGTCGTCCTCATCGACTGCCAGCCGTCACTCGGCCTGCTGACAGTCAACGCCCTCACCGCCGCCCACGGCGTCATCATCCCGCTGATCTGCGAATTCTTCGCCCTGCGCGCGGTAGCGCTGCTGGTCGAAACCATCGACAAGGTCCAGGACCGGCTCAACCCGCGCCTTCAGGTTGATGGCGTGCTGGCCACCATGTATGACGCCCGCACCCTGCACAGCCGGGAAGTCATCACCCGCCTGGTGGAAGCTTTCGGGGACAAGGTTTTCGAAACGGTCATCAAGCGCTCCATCAAGTTCGCGGACGCCACGGTGGCCGCAGAGCCCATCACCAGCTACGCCGGCACCCACGTGGGGGCGGACGCCTACCGCCGCCTCGCCAAGGAGCTCATTTCGCGCGGCGGCGCACCCTAGCCACGCCGTGGCCGAATCCAAACCCGGCTTTGAGGTGCGGCTGGCCAACTTCACCGGCCCGTTCGACCTCCTTCTCGGACTCATCGCCAAGCACCAGCTCGACATCACCGAAGTTGCCATTGCGACAGTCACCGATGAGTTCATCAAGTACATCCGCAAGCTGCAGGAACTTGGCGAGGACTGGGCGCTGGACGAGGCCAGTGAGTTCCTGGTCATCGCAGCCACGCTGCTGGACCTGAAGGCGGCCCGGCTGCTGCCCGCCGGCGAGGTGGAGAGCGACGAAGACATCGCCCTCCTGGAGGCAAGGGACCTCCTGTTTGCCCGCCTGCTGCAGTACAAGGCCTTCAAGCAGGTGGCAGGGCTTCTGGGCGGTACCCTCCACGAGGAGGGCCGTCGGTTTCCCCGCCAGGTGGCCCTCGAGGAGCATTTCGCCGCGATGCTTCCGGAACTTGTGTGGAAGCACACCCCGGAGCAGTTCGCCGCCCTCGCCGCCGCGGCCCTCCGGCCCAAGGCTCCGAAGCCAATTGAGGTGGGCCTGGGGCACCTGCATGGCGGCACGGTCAGCGTCAAGGAACAGGCGGAGATCCTGGGTGTTCGCCTGCAGCAGGAATCACCCCTGACCTTCAGGGCGCTGACCGCAGACGCCGATTCGACGCTGGTGGTGGTGGCACGGTTCCTGGCCCTCCTGGAGCTGTACCGGGACAGGGCCGTGGCCTTCGACCAGCTGTCACCGCTTGCGGACCTGGCCATCCACTGGACGGCAGGGGAGCGCGACTGGTCGGCGGAAAACCTGAGCGAAGAATATGAGGAACAACCGTGAACACCGCTGACAGCCCCGAGGGCCATGACGATGCCAGATCCGGGCTCCGCGACCTGCCCGGTGGTGCCAAGGCCGCGCTTGAAGCCGTGCTCATGGTGGTTGACCAGCCGGCCACCGAAGATGAACTGGCGGCCGGACTGGAACTGACGCTGGGGGAGGTCCGGGAATTACTGGCGGATCTTCAGGCTGATTACAACGGGTATACTGTTAACGCCCCGGATGAGGAGCAGGCCAGTTCACCTGGCTTTGGCTCCAGCCCCCGGGGTTTTGAATTGCGGAACATCGCCGGTGGCTGGCGGATCTACTCCCGCCCGGACTTCGCCGACATCGTCGGGAAGTATGTGCTCGAGGGGCAGACTGCCAGGCTCACGCAGGCGGCATTGGAAACGCTGGCGGTCATCGCTTACCGGCAGCCCGTTTCCCGGGCTCGGGTGTCTGCAATTCGCGGGGTCAATGTTGACTCTGTCGTACGGACTCTTGCCCAACGCGGGCTGATCGAGGACGCGGGAACGGATCCCGAGTCCGGGGCCATCCTTTACCGGACCACCTCCTACTTCCTTGAACGGATGGGAATCAGCTCTGTGGCCGGGCTTCCGCAGCTTTCCCCGCACCTCCCGGGGCTGGAAGGCATCGCGGAGTTCTACGACGCCGACAGAATGTAGGTCCGGAAAATCCGGCCTGCAGATGAATATCCACCAGGGCAGATAGTTTCTGCCCGGCTGGCTAGGGTTGTCCGTGGACAGCTTTGCCGGCCAAAACAGCAGAGGACGGGTCATGACACAGGCGGGACGCCAGGGTTCACCACGTAACAGCTCCGGACGCGGCGGCGCGGACCGGAACAAGCCGCAGGGCAACACCCCCCGCAGGGGGACTGCCGGCGGAGGATTCAGCGGAGGTTCCGCCGGCGGCGGCCAGCGCGGCCAGGGCTTCGGCAGCGACCGCCCGCACCGCGCCCCCAAACCGCGCGAAGAACGGTTCATCGACCCGGATCTGGCCGGTTCCCAGCAAGGTGGCGCGCCGGAGCGGTCCAGCAAGCCTTCTTCCCGGAAGCCTGCCGCCCGCAAGCCGGGCGCCAAGAAAGCTCCGGGAACCCCGGGTGCCCTGAAGCCCAAGCCCCGCACGGGTGCTCCCGGCGCAGCGGCCTCCCGCGCCTTCGGCAGCGAACGCTTCGGGCAGAACCTCGGGCCGGTCCGGAAGCCGGGCCGCAAGAAGCGCCCCCGCACCGACGTTCCCCAGTCTGAGCTGCACGACGCCGACGGCGTACGCCTGCAAAAAGTCATGGCCTCCGCAGGAGTTGCGTCCCGGCGCGTCTGCGAAGAGATGATTGCTGAAGGCCGGGTCGAGGTGGACGGCCAGGTAGTGACCGAGCTTGGGGTCCGCATCGATCCCACTACGGCGGTCATCCACGTGGACGGGCTGCGCATTCAGCTGGATGAAAACCTCGTCTACATGGTGTTCAACAAGCCCAAGGGCGTTGTGTCCACGATGGAGGATCCCGATGGCCGGCCGTGCATCAGCGACTTCCTCAAGAACAACAAGAACACCGGTGAGCGGTTGTTCCATGTGGGCCGCCTCGACGTCGCCACCGAGGGGCTGCTGCTCCTGACAAACGACGGCGAACTGGCCAACCGCCTCACCCACCCTTCCTACGAAGTCCCCAAGACCTACCTGGTCCAGGTGCGCGGCCCCTTCCCGCAGGGAATCGGCGCGCAGCTGAAAGCCGGTGTGGAACTCGAAGACGGGCCGGCAGCCGTGGACTCCTTCCGCTTGGTGGACTCCACTCCCGGGCACGTGCTGATCGAAGTGGTGCTGCACTCGGGCAAGAACCGCATCGTCCGCCGCATGTTCGATGCCGTCGGTTTCCCGGTGCAGCGGCTGGTCCGCGTCAAGGTGGGACCCATCGGTTTGGGCGACCAGCGCCAGGGCAGCATCCGCAACCTCGGCAAGCAGGAAGTCGGCCACCTGCTGGCGTCCGTAGGACTCTGAGGCATGTCCGCGTTCAAGAGCCACGGCCGCGGGCACCTGGACGGGCCTGTCGTCGTGATCGGCACCGGATTGCTGGGGACGAGCATCGGCCTGGGCTTGAGGGGCCGCGGCGTACCCGTTTTCCTGTCCGACCCTTCGCCCACCAACCAGGCGGTGGCTGTTGACATCGGCGCTGGCCGGCCTCTCACAGAGCTGGCCGGCGCTGCACCGCAGCTGGTAGTGGTGGCGGCACCGCCGGATGTCACGGCCGGGGTGGTCACCACCGCGCTGTCCGATTACCCGGACGCCGTGGTGGTGGACATCGCCAGCGTCAAGGCAGGCATCCTGTCGAGCCTTCGGAGCAGCGGCACGGACCTGGCCCGCTATGTGGGAACGCACCCCATGGCCGGACGCGAAAAGTCCGGACCGGTTGCAGCCCGCGGTGAGCTTTTCACGTCCATGCCATGGGTGGTGTGCCCCTCGGAGGAAACCTCCGCAGCAGCCCTGCAGATTGCGCGTTCGCTCGCAACGGACCTGGGTGCGGTCGTTTCACAGTTCACTCCGGACGAGCACGACGAAGCTGTAGCTCTCGTTTCCCATCTGCCCCAGGTGATGTCATCCTTGCTGGCCAGCCGGCTGCAGGGGACACCGCTCCATGCGTTGTCCCTTGCCGGGAACGGGCTGCGCGACGTCACCAGGATCGCTGCCAGCGATCCCACTCTGTGGGTGCAGATTTTGGGCGGTAACGCCGGCAAGGTAGTGGACATCCTCTACGGCGTCCGGGAAGACCTGAACCGCCTGATCGGAACACTGGAAAACCCCACCGCACCGGGGGCGAGGCTGGACCTCGCTCAGCTGATGAGCGAGGGCAATGCCGGCCAGGCCCGGATCCCCGGCAAGCATGGCGGACCGCCGCAGGCGTATTCCTGGCTTACCGTGCTGGTGGACGACCGGCCCGGCCAGATTGCGCAGCTGCTCACGGAGATTGGCGAGATCGGCGTGAACCTGGAAGACCTGCGGCTTGACCATTCCTCCGGACAGAACGTCGGTATGGTGGAAATATCAGTGCTGCCCAATAAGCACGACCACCTGATCGAAGCCCTCAACGACCGCGGATGGCGGGTACTTCAGTAATGACACAAGAACTCCTCGAATCCGTGCGCGCCCTGCGCATCGGCCGGCCGCTCGTTGTTGCCATCGACGGCCCCTCCGGTTCCGGTAAATCCAGCGTCAGCAAGGAAGTGGCCCGGAGGCTGCGGATTGCCTACCTGGATACCGGGGCGATGTACCGGGCCCTCACCTGGCACTGTGTCACCACCGGCATAGACCTGGAGGATGCCGCAGCCGTGGAACAGGCCTCGCGGGACCTGGTGCTGGAAGTCAGCACCAGCCCCAACGAGGAATATGTCAGGGTGGACGGCGTGGACGTCACTGATGCCATCCGCGAACCCGTCATCTCCTCCGCCGTCAGCGCGGTGGCCACCACCTTGGGTGCACGGACCGAACTGATCCGCCGCCAGCGCGACCTGATCGAAAAGCACCACCGCCGCATGGTGGTGGAGGGCCGGGACATTACCACCGTCGTCGCCCCCGGTGCTGAGGTGCGCATGCTGCTGACTGCCAGCGAGGAAGCACGGCTGCGCCGGCGCGGTCTCCAGCTCGGCGGGACGCAAAACGCCGAGGAACTGGCAGCCCAGGTCACGCACCGCGACGCCAAGGACTCAGCCGTGGTGAACTTCACCCAGGCTGCTTCCGGCGTGGTGACGCTTGACTCCTCGGACCTGGACTTTGAGCAGACCGTGGATGCCGCACTGGTGATTGTCACCAAGGTCCTCAACCGTGACTGAGGGCACCACCGGGGCACCCGGGGGCTGGACCATGGCCTGGAGCCGGCCTGTCGGCTGGATCCTTGACCATCTCGTCTACCGCACCGCCGTGACCGGCCGGGACAACGTGCCCACCGGCGGCCCGGTGATCTTTGCCGGCAACCACATCAGCTACCTGGACGGACCGGTCATGTTCGGGGCCGCGCCGCGGCCCATGCACATCCTGGTGAAGCAGGAGATGTTCAAGGGATTCCTTGGCCGTGTCCTTGCCGCCTCCGGGCAATTGCCGGTGGACCGCCGCGGCGACCGCGCCGCGCTGCAACGGTCCAAGGACGTGCTCGACGCCGGGCGTTGCGTCGGGATCCTGCCCGAAGGTACGCGGGGGAGCGGGGACGCCGCGGGGATCAGCGGCGGCGTTGCCTGGCTTGCCCTCAATTCCGGCGCACCTGTGGTGCCGGTGGCCATCCTGGGCACGCGTGTTGGTGGGGAACACCTCGACTCCGTGCCCCGGCCGGGCCGCCGGTTCCATGTGGCCTTCGGCCCCGCCCTGACCCTGACCCGCAGGGCAGGGGAAACAGGCCGTGCTTCAATGGACAGGGCGGCGCAGGAAATCCGCGCAGCGCTGGCCGGGCACGTCCGCGACGCCATTCAGCTCAGTGGGCAGCCGTTGCCGTTCGCTGATGCTCCCCAAGACTTAACAGCAGTAGCCGGGACGCCGGCAGATGACCACTAAGGACAGTGCAATGAGCGACACCACGCAGACATCCGGGCATTCCGGCTCCGCCGAGTACGAGTACACGCCTTCCGGCACCGACCAGGTGGCCGAGCGGCTAGCGGCGATCGGCGACGACGAAGCCGAGCTCCGTGCTGCCTCCCTCCGGGCAGGCCTGGAGGATTACGAGCTGGATGAGGAAGATGCCGCCCTGCTCAGCGGCGAATACGGCGACGATGACCTGGACGGTCCCGTCAAGCTGGATCCTGTCCTGGCCATCATCGGCCGGCCCAATGTGGGCAAGTCCACGCTGGTGAACCGCATCCTCGGCCGCCGCGAAGCAGTGGTGGAGGATACCCCCGGCGTCACCCGCGACCGCGTCATGTACTCGGCCAGCTGGAACGGCCGGAACTTCACCCTCGTGGACACCGGCGGGTGGGAACACGACGCCCGTGGCATCCACGCACGGGTCGCCGAGCAGGCCGAGATGGCCGTGGAACTCGCCGACGCCGTCCTCTTCGTGGTCGATTCCGCCGTCGGCGCCACCGCCACGGATGAAGGCGTCATGAAGATGCTCCGCCGCAGCAAGAAGCCGGTCATCATGGTGGCCAACAAGGTGGACGACTTCGCCCAGGAAGCCGACAGCGCCGCACTGTGGGGCCTTGGTTTCGGCGAGCCGTACCCGGTCTCCGCCCTGCACGGCCGCGGCGTCGCTGACCTCCTGGACCACGTCATGGATGTGCTGCCCGAGTTTTCCACCGTTGAAGGCGTGGAGCGTTCCGGCGGTCCCCGCCGCATCGCGCTGATCGGCCGCCCCAACGTGGGGAAATCCTCACTGTTGAACAAGCTCGCGGGAACCGAACGCGTGGTGGTGGACAACACCGCCGGCACTACCCGGGACCCCGTGGACGAGTTCATTGAACTTGGCGACCGCACCTGGCGCTTCGTGGACACTGCAGGTATCCGCCGCCGCCAGCACATGGCGCAGGGCGCTGACTACTATGCCTCGCTGCGGACGCAGGCTGCCCTTGAGAAGGCGGAGGTCGCCGTCGTGCTCCTCGCCGTGGACGAGGTCCTCAGCGAGCAGGACGTCCGTATCCTTCAGCTGGCCATCGAGTCGGGCCGTGCCCTGGTGCTGGCCTTCAACAAGTGGGACCTCCTCGACGACGAACGCCGCCGCTACCTGGAACGCGAAATCGAACAGGACCTGGCGCACGTCGAATGGGCCCCGCGCGTTAACATCTCGGCCAAGACCGGATGGCACAAGGACCGTCTGGTCCCCGCACTGGACCTTGCCCTGGAAAACTGGGACAGGCGCATCCCCACCGGCCGCCTGAACGCCTTCCTCGGCGAACTGGTGGCTGCCCACCCGCACCCCGTCAGGGGCGGCAAGCAGCCGCGCATCCTCTTTGGTACCCAGGCCTCCAGCCGGCCGCCGAAGTTCGTGCTCTTCACCACCGGCTTCCTCGATCCCGGGTACCGCCGATTCATCACGCGCCGGCTTCGGGAAACCTTCGGCTTCGAAGGCACGCCCATTGAGGTCAACATGCGCGTCCGCGAAAAACGCGGCAAGAAGCGCTAGCGCGGGTGTTGACTCCGACACGTCCGGGCCTGATTCCCGGAAAGTGTCATAAGCACCCCTTTCGATCGTGTAAGCTCTTCTAGGTGGTTCGGCCGGACTGCTGATGGAAATCTTCGGAGAAATCCGGGATAACCTGCAGCGGAGAACGGCGGAACCAGCGGGCTGTAGCGCAGCTTGGTAGCGCACTTGACTGGGGGTCAAGGGGTCGCAGGTTCAAATCCTGTCAGCCCGACCATGAAGGGCCGCTTTCCGGAACAACTCCGGAAAGCGGCCCTTTCGCTTTAACGCCCGCAAGCGCTAATTGATGCACTGACGGATCAGTACCGCACGCGGATCACGTAGCAATTCCTCCTGTTGTCGTACCTGTCGCCCCACTCAAACCAGTGGTGGCCGCGGCGGTCGAAACAGATGAACAGGTACCGGTGATCGCGGTGGTCGCGGTCACGGTCGCTGCGGTCGTGCCGGTCCTTGTCGTACGTCCTGGAATAGGACGAGTTGTGGTCGCTGACCTTGTCGTTGCTGTTGGCGAAAGCGGCAGTTGCCGAGCCGCCGAGCGTGAGTCCTGCCACCAGGACAGTCGAACTCAAAAAACGTGCTGTTCTCTTCATGACATTTTCCTCAGGTGATCGAATGGATCGATACCCCGCAGGAGCAGGCAAGCAGGCAGAATGGGCAGGCACGGGCCGTCATATGGGCGCGGTCCACGTCGTTGTCGACTCGCCTGTCTGCGGTTGTCACTCAAGCCTGTCGCGTGAGTATGGAAGCTTCGGCTTGAGGGTGCGGGCGCCGGCCCAGCGCGTGAACCTGTTTCCCCCGGTTCACGGTTGAGGGGGCGCTTCAGTGATGACTGAACACATGCAAAAGGCCCAGAGGGGCACTTTGTGTGGGAAGTGAGCGCCTGTGTCTGGACCCTCATGTAACCAGTTTCCGTCCGCCTGGATATGTGCATTCGGGGGACGTGACATCAAGGATACTAAGGTGTTTCCGGCGTGGGAAGGGACTTGCCTCCCTTACCTGCGATCCCTGCAAACATGGGGGAGTGAGGCGTTTCCAGCGTCTCTCCGGCAACCGGTGCGGCCGTAGGCCGCCTACCCGCGGGTAGCACGCCGATGCCCGGCTCCGCCGCCCTGAAATGTCCCGCAGCCGCGGGCGCTGCCCAGCCGCCGCGAACGTCACTTCCCTCTTGGGCCGGCTATTTCAGGAACTTGGATGTACGGCGGTCAGCAAGGATCTTGCCCTTGGTCTGGCACGTGGGGCAGTACTGGAGCGCTGTGTCGGCGAACGACACCTCCCGCACGGTGTCCCCGCAGACCGGGCACGGCAACCCCGTGCGCGCGTGAACGCGCATATGGCTGCGCTTGACGTCCTTCAGATCCTTCGGAGGTTTGCCCTGGGCTTCGGCCAGTGCTTCGCCCAGAATGCCGTGGATGGCCTCGTACAGCACCTGGACAGTTTCCCGGTCCAGGGATTTAGCGGTTGCAAACGGGGAAATGCGGGCCGCATGCAGGATTTCGTCACTGTAGGCGTTCCCAATGCCGGCGATCACGCTCTGGCTGCGCAGGAGGCCTTTGATCTGCTGGGAACTGGCCCCGAGGATCTCGGCCAGCATGCCGGCGTCGAACGCCTCCGTGAACGGATCCGGACCCAGAGCGGCGATCCCGGGTACGTCCTGCGGATCCCGCACCACGTACACAGCAAGGCTCTTCTTGGTACCGGCCTCCGTGAGGTCGAACCCGCGCGGCCCGTCCGGTCCGGAGAAAGCACAGCGGACGGCAATCAGCCCTTTGCCCATTTTCAACTGGCTGTCTGCGGGGGAGTCCGTGAAGCGGAGCCAGCCGGCGCGGGCCAGATGGAACACCAGGGACATGCCATCGGTGTCGATGCTGATGAACTTCCCAAAGCGGCGGACTCCGGCCACGGTGCGGCCCTCAATCGCATTAAAGGGAGGATCCGCCGTCTTGAGCACCGCGAAGGAAACAACCTGCAGTTTGGTCAGGACGGCGCCTCGCAGCTGTCCGTCCAGGAAGGTGGCCAGGCCGGCCACCTCAGGAAGCTCCGGCATGGTTACCCGCCCTCTCCGCTCAGTCCGGCACAACGAAGCGCGCTCATGCGTCCCATCTTCGCAGACACCCCCGTGAACGCCCCGGCAGATATGCCTATACTTTCAGCGGCGGCTCGTTTCCGCGCCTCCTGACCTTGGTGTCCAGCCCTACGAAAGGCCCCCAATGAGCAACATTCCCGAAGACCTGTCCTACACCGCCGAGCACGAGTGGGTCACTGCCCCCAACGCTGACGGCGTGGTCCGCGTGGGCATCACCGACTTTGCCCAGGACGCCCTTGGGGATGTTGTGTACGCGCAGATGCCCGAAGTGGGTACAAAGGTTACGGCCAACGAAGTGGTGGGCGAAGTCGAATCCACCAAGAGCGTCAGCGACATCTACGCGCCGGTTTCGGGCGAAATTGTGGCCCGCAACGAGTCACTCGACTCCGATTCCGCACTCATCAACACTGATCCGTACGGCGACGGCTGGCTGATCGAGGTCAAACTGGCCGAAGCAGACGCTGTTGACTCGTTGCTCAGTGCATCCGAGTACGAACAGCAGGTAGGCTAAAGCTAACCGGTAAAGCCGGTCCGGCCCGCCTCGCAGGCACGAACGTCTTCGCACGTCAACGGCCGGATGCGGAGCCGGAACCGGACCTGCCGGGAAGGTCCGGCGGGCAAACGTTGGCTGCAGCCCTGACGGGCGGCAGCGGGAAGAGGAGGAATCCATGGCTGGCCACACACAGAACCCTGCCGATGGGGAATACGGCACGGGTGCGGCTAAGGCGTCGGAGACCACCTCGATCCATCTCACCCCCATCCGGGATGAGCCCACCATCGCGCCCAAGCTCTCCCTTGAGGAGCGCAACTCCGTCGAGGCCCTGCCTGCAGGTTCGGCGCTGCTCGTAGCGCACAGCGGACCGAACGCCGGAGCGCGCTTCCTCCTCGACTCGGACGTTACGACGGCGGGCCGACACCCTGACGCTGACATTTTCCTCGACGACGTCACAGTTTCCCGCCGCCACGTCGAATTCCGGCGGACGGCACGCAGCTTTGAAGTGGTGGACCGGAACAGCCTGAACGGCACCTACGTCAACCACGACCGCGTGGATGCTGTGGAGCTCAAGTCGGGCAGCGAAGTCCAGATTGGCAAGTTCCGCCTTACCTTCTACCTGAGCCCTGCCACAGCTGCAGGCCGCGGCTGATCCGGGGACCGCTGCCTGTGGCAATGGCACAACCCGAACGCCGGGGACCCCAGGTCCTGAACATTGGCGAGGTACTCGCCCAGCTCAGTGCCGACTTCCCGGGCATGACAGCGTCGAAGATCCGGTTCCTTGAGGAAAAGGGCCTCATCAACCCCCGGCGCACTCCGGCGGGTTACCGGCAGTACTCCGACGGCGATGTCGAACGCCTTCGTTTTGTCCTTGCCCTGCAGCGGGATCAGTACCTCCCCCTGAAGGTCATCAAGGACTACCTTGATGCCATCGACAGGGGAGAGCGTCCGGAAAACCTGCCGCCCGGCGTCGTGGTTTCACCGCGGATCGTGTCCGACGAACTCGCTGCCGAACTCCAGAACCATGGCCGCAAGCTCACCGAAGAGCAGCTGCGGACAGAATCCGGCGCCAGCGTCCCGCTCCTGAAGTCCCTCCTGGACTTCGGTCTCATCAGCCACACCAATGGCCGGTTCGACGAACATGCCCTCCAGGTTGCGCGTGCCTGCGTTCAACTCGAGGGCCATGGACTTGAGCCACGCCACCTCCGTCCCTTCCAGGCGGCGGCCGAACGGGAGTTCGGCCTCGTGGAACGCGCGGTGGCACCCCTGGCGTCCCGCAAGGACTCCGCATCCCAGGCGCGTGCAGCTGAGGCAGCCCGCGAAATCAGCGACCTCTGCCTCACCCTGCACCGTGCTTTGGTACAGGACCACATCTCACGCATGGACATCTGATGATTGAAGTCGAGATTGTTGGCGTTCGGATCGAACTGCCGTCCAACCAGCCACTGGTGTTGCTCCGCGAGATGCATGGGGAGCGCCACGTCCCCATCTGGATCGGAACGCCGGAGGCCAGCGCCATCGCCTTGGCCCAGCAGGGCGTGGTTCCACCCCGGCCCATGACGCACGATCTCCTGGTTGACGTCGTGGAATCGCTGGGCCACTCGGTGGTCAGCGTGAACATTGTTGCCGTGGAGGACAACATCTTCTACGGGCAGCTGCAGTTCGAGAACGGCACCACTGTCAGTTCGCGCGCTTCCGACGCCCTCGCTATTGCCTTGCGGGCGAAGTGCCGCATCTGGTGCGCAGACTCGGTGATGGACGAAGCCGGAGTCCGCATCACCGAGCACGACGAAGGCGAGGACACGGAGCCGAACCCCACGGTGGACGAGGAGCGCGAGCTGCGCAGGTTCCGTGAATTCCTCGATGACGTGGAGCCGGAAGATTTCGACGGCTAGGTCACGTTAAGGTTAAAGTTGAGGCTGAAAGTTTCGACACGCCCCGTCAAAGCGCCAGCGTCTTTGACCTTGTGACCCTCCGGGCCTAACGTCGAAGTATCAAGTTCCCATTGCTTACGGCAGCCGCGCAAGTCACACTGGAAAGTGCGCCCCGCGTGAATTACATGCATGGTCTTCATGCCCACGCTGCTGCAGTTGTTCCCGGGAGCGTACGACAAGGAGGATCCAGGTGAGTCCTAAAGGTGAAGCAGGCGGGCTGAAGCAGCCCACGGCCGGTGCCACCGTGCCCGTAAGCGGTGCCCAGGGCCTCCTCTTTACCGAAGACCTCCCTGTCCTGGACGAGGACGCCGGCTACCGCGGTCCCACCGCGTGCAAGGCGGCCGGTATCACTTACCGGCAGCTCGATTACTGGGCCCGGACCGGACTGGTGGAGCCCGCCGTACGCGGCGCGGCCGGGTCCGGCTCGCAGCGCCTCTACGGCTTCCGCGACATCCTGGTCCTCAAGGTGGTCAAACGGCTCCTTGATACCGGGGTCTCCCTCCAGCAGATCCGCTCCGCCGTGGAGCACCTGCGTGAACGCGGCGTTGAAGACCTTGCCCAGATCACCCTGATGAGTGACGGCGCCAGCGTTTACGAATGCACCTCCGCGGACGAAGTCATTGATCTCGTCCAGGGCGGCCAGGGCGTCTTCGGCATTGCGGTGGGCCGCGTATGGCGCGAGGTGGAGGGCAGCCTGGCATCACTGCCCAGCGAGCACGCCGCCGAACAGACGTTCCCTGACGACGAGCTCAGCAAGCGGCGGGCCGCACGCAAGATCAGCTGATCTGCAGACCAACGAACAGGGGCTGCACTCCTCCCGGAGGAGTGCAGCCCCTGTTCATTTAAGATTCCTTAGCGCGCGCGGCTTCGGAGGCCGCTGCCTGCAGCCATCAGGTTGGCCAGCAGTTCATCGAACAGGGCGGCGGCGGATTTGGCGGAGTCGCCCGGCCAGTGGTGCACCGGATGCGCTGCACCCTGGATCTGCTGCCAGTTGGCCTGCTCGGGGATCCGTGGGCTCAGCAGCAGCTCACCAAACATCGACTCCATCTCGGCCAGCCGGTAGGTGTGCTCGGAGGATCCGGTCCGCACCCGGTTGGCGACGATGCCGGCCGGTGAAAGGTTGGGCGCGAACTCCTGCCTGAACAGCTGGATGGCGCGCATGGTGCGCTCCGTACCCGCGACCGAGAAGAGCCCGGGTTCGGCCACAAGGGCCACCTTGTCACTGGCGGACCACGCCATCCGGGTAAGGCCGTTGAGCGACGGCGGGCAGTCGATCAGCACCAGCTGGTAGTTGCCTGCACCGGCCAGGACCGCGGTGAGCCGGCGAAGGTCGCGCCGGCCAAGGTCCGGACGGTCGTAGATCCCCGTATAGGCGGAGCCGACGGCGACATCCAGGACAGCGGGGCCAGAACCGTTTGAGTGGGCGCGGGCGCTCCAGGTGCTCCGCACCACGTTTTCGGCGAGTTTGGCACGGCGGGGGCTCTTGAGCATCCGTCCGATATCAAGCTGCTCTCCGGGCTGCACGCCCAGGGCCGTGGTTGCGTCCGCGTGGGGATCGAGGTCCACCACGAGGGTCTTGATTCCCGCGGCCAGCGCCGCAGACGCCAATCCTGTGGTGACGGAAGTCTTGCCGACTCCACCCTTGAGGCTGCTGATGCTGACTACTTGCACTTGAGAGACCAAAACCTAACGCCGGATGCCGTGTTGGGGGTAATGTTTGCTCCGGCGGAACCGAAGCCGGACGGTCCTGCCGCCCTACTCATCATATGTGGATGCCGCGGTGAATCCTGCTTTATGGGCGCCCGGCATGGCACTGGCGGTGCAGGCGGGTCTGATCAGGACGGCCCGGCACAAACCGATCAGGACATGACGGGGAAATCTGTGATGGCTGACACAAAGATTTGTGTTTGTCCTTGTGGGTCCTAGACACTGTGACCACTCACCGATCCACCCGCAATGATGCAGGAGAAGTATGTTTTCCAAAGTTCTGGTGGCCAACCGCGGCGAAATCGCGATCAGGGCCTTCCGCGCCGGCTACGAGCTGGGCGCAAAGACCGTTGCCGTCTTTCCCCATGAGGACCGAAACTCGATCCACCGGCAGAAAGCGGACGAGGCGTACCTGATTGGCGAGGAAGGGCATCCCGTCCGGGCATACCTGGACGTCGCCGAGGTGGTGCGCGTGGCCAAAGAGGCCGGCGCTGACGCCATCTACCCCGGCTACGGCTTCCTCTCGGAAAACCCGGACCTGGCCCGCGCGGCCAAGGAAGCCGGCATCACCTTCGTTGGTCCGCCGGCCGAAGTCCTGGAACTTGCCGGAAACAAGGTGGCGGCACTGAAGGCGGCCCGCGCGGCCGGCGTGCCGGTGCTGAAGTCCAGCGAGCCGTCCAAGGACCTGGACGAACTGCTTGCCGCCGCCGATGAGATCGGCTTCCCCATCTTTGCGAAGGCAGTGGCTGGCGGTGGCGGCCGTGGCATGCGGCGGGTGGACACCCGTGAAGCACTTCCCGAGGCACTCAAATCGGCCATGCGGGAGGCGGACGCCGCCTTCGGCGACCCCACCATGTTCCTGGAGCAGGCCGTCCTGCGCCCCCGCCACATCGAGGTGCAGATCCTCGCCGACGCCGAGGGCAACGTGATGCACCTCTTCGAGCGGGACTGTTCCATCCAGCGGCGGCACCAGAAGGTCATCGAGATCGCCCCCGCCCCCAACCTGGACGAAAACATCCGCCAGGCCCTGTACCGGGACGCCGTCAAGTTCGCGCAGGCGCTGAACTACGTTAACGCCGGCACTGTCGAGTTCCTGGTGGACACCGAAGGCGAGCGGGCCGGCCAGCACGTCTTCATTGAAATGAACCCGCGCATCCAGGTGGAGCACACGGTCACCGAGGAAGTTACGGACGTGGACCTGGTCCAGGCCCAGATGCGCATCGCCTCGGGCGAAACCCTGGCTGACCTGGGACTCTCCCAGGAGACCGTCCACCTCAAGGGCGCTGCCCTGCAGAGCCGCATCACCACCGAGGATCCGTCCAACGGCTTCCGGCCTGACGTCGGAAAGATCACCGGCTACCGCTCAGCAGGCGGTGCCGGCGTACGGCTCGACGGCGGAACTGTGTACTCCGGCGCCGAGATCAGCCCGCACTTCGACTCCATGCTGGTCAAGCTCACCTGCCGCGGCCGGGACTACCCCGCCGCTGTGGCCCGCGCCCGCCGATCCCTTGCCGAGTTCCGCATCCGCGGCGTTTCCACCAACATCCCCTTCCTTCAGGCCGTCCTGGACGACCCCGACTTTATCGCCGGTGACGTCGCCACCAACTTCATCGACCAGCGCCCCCAGCTGCTCAAGGCACGGGTGTCCGCTGACCGCGGCACCAAGCTGCTGACGTGGCTGGCCGACGTCACGGTCAACAAGCCCAACGGCGAACTGACCGTCCACTCGGACCCCGCGGCGAAGCTCCCGTCGGTGAAGGGCCAGCAGGCAGCGCCGGGTTCCCGCCAGAAACTGCGAGAATTGGGACCGGAAGGCTTCGCCAAGGCACTGCGCGGGCAAACCGCCGTTGCCGTCACGGACACCACCTTCCGCGATGCCCACCAGTCGCTGCTCGCCACCCGGGTCCGCACCCGCGACCTGGTGGCTGCCGGACCGGCCGTCAGCGCCCTGATGCCGGACCTGCTGTCCGTTGAAGCCTGGGGCGGGGCAACCTATGACGTCGCCCTCCGCTTCCTCGGCGAAGACCCGTGGGACCGCCTTGCAGCGCTTCGCGAAGCCCTGCCGAATGTCTGCATCCAGATGCTCCTCCGCGGCCGCAACACCGTCGGGTACACCCCGTACCCCGAGGAAGTCACCGAAGCCTTCGTCAACGAGGCAGCGGCCACCGGCATCGACATCTTCCGGATCTTCGACGCCCTGAACGACGTCAACCAGATGGCCCCCGCCATCCGGGCAGTCCGCGCCACCGGCACGGCCGTCGCCGAAGTGGCCCTGTGCTACACGGGCGACCTTCTGGACCCGGCGGAGAAGCTGTACACGCTGGACTACTACCTCGAACTGGCCCAGAAGATCGTCGACGCCGGCGCCCACATCCTGGCGATCAAGGACATGGCCGGCCTGCTGCGGCCCTCCGCGGCCGCCAAGCTGGTGGCCGCTCTCCGCGAACGCTTTGACGTCCCCGTCCACCTGCACACCCATGACACGGCGGGCGGCCAGCTGGCTACCCTGCTCGCTGCCGTGGATGCCGGTGTGGACGCCGTGGACGTGGCTTCGGCCTCCCTGGCCGGCACCACCAGCCAGGTGTCGGCATCGGCACTGGTGGCAGCACTGGCGCACACGCCGCGCGAGACCGGTCTCAGCCTGGACGCCGTCAGCTCCCTGGAACCGTACTGGGAAGCAGTCCGCCGGGTGTACGCGCCCTTCGAATCGGGCCTTCCGGGCCCCACCGGCCGGGTGTACAAGCACGAGATTCCCGGTGGCCAGCTCTCCAACCTCCGCCAACAGGCCATTGCGCTGGGCCTGGGGGAGCGGTTCGAAGCCATCGAGGACATGTACACGGCAGCCGACCGGATCCTGGGCCACCTGGTCAAGGTCACCCCGTCCTCCAAGGTGGTGGGCGACCTTGCCCTGCACCTGGTGGGCCTCAATGCCGATCCTGCGGACTTCGAGGCGAACCCGCAGAACTACGACATCCCCGACTCCGTGATCGGATTCCTGTCCGGCGAACTCGGCGACCCTCCCGGAGGCTGGCCGGAGCCTTTCCGCACCAAGGCCCTCCAGGGACGCAGCATCAAGGTCCGCGACGTCGAGCTCAGCGCCGAGGACAGCGCCGCGCTCAAGTCCGACTCCAAGACCCGCCAGCACACGCTGAACCGGCTGCTCTTCGACGGTCCCACCAAGGACTACCTGAAGAGCGTGGAGACCTACGGCAACATCTCCGTCCTCGACACCCGCGACTACCTGTACGGGCTGCAGCAGGGCACCGAGCACGAGATCGAACTTGAACGCGGTGTTCGCCTGATCGCTTCCCTGGAAGCCGTCTCCGAACCCGACGAAAAGGGCATGCGTACTGTCATGTGCACGCTCAACGGCCAGTCCCGGCCGGTCGTGGTGCGTGACCGCTCGGTGGTCAGCAACGTCAAGGCCGCCGAGAAGGCGGACCCGGCACAGCCCGGCCACGTTGCCGCTCCGTTCGCGGGCGCGGTCACCATCACCGTGAAGGCCGGTGACACCGTGAACCCCGGCGATACCGTTGCCACCATCGAGGCGATGAAAATGGAAGCATCCATTACGACGCCGGTGGGCGGCAAGGTGGGCAGGCTCGCCATCTCTGCGGTGGAGCAGGTGCAGGGCGGAGACCTGCTCCTGGTGGTGGAGCAGTAGCCCGGTCCAACAGATAAGGCAATGAAAAGGTCCTCCCGGCAGCAGCCGGGAGGACCTTTTCGTTTTTAGTGCAGCAGTGCTTGGGTCAGGCGCGGGGGGCCGAGTACATCTCCTCGATGATGGTCTCGAAGTCCTTCATCACCTGTGCCCGCTTTACCTTCATGGACGGCGTCAGGTGTCCGGACGCCTCGGTGAAGTCGGCCGGAACGATCCGGAACGACTTGATGGCCTCGGCCTGTGAAACAGACCCGTTGGCGGCGGTGATCAGGTCCTGCACCGCTGCCTTGACCACCGGGTTGTCCGCTGCGTCCTCAAGGGAGGTTCCGGCTGGAAGTCCGTGCCGCTGGAGCCAGCCCGGCAGCGCCTCCTGGTCAAGGGTGACCAGGGCGCCGATGAACGGACGGTTGTCACCCACAACCAGGACCTGCGAGACCAAGGCGTCGGCCCGGATCTGGTCCTCCAACAGGGCGGGGATCACGTTCTTGCCGCCGGCCGTCACGATGATCTCCTTCTTGCGGCCAGTGATCCAGACAAAGCCGTCCTCGTCGAGCCTGCCGATGTCCCCGGTGCGGAACCAGCCGTCGTCGAACGTGTCCGCGGTGAGGTCGTCGCGCTTGTAGTAGCCGCGCATCACGCAGACACCCTGGGTGAGGATTTCGCCGTCCTCGGCGATCTTTACGGCGTTGCCGGGCAGCGGCTTGCCCACAGACCCGATCTTGATCCGGGACGGGGTGTTGACCGAGATGGGGGCAGTGGTTTCGGTCAGGCCGTACCCTTCGAGGACCTGCATGCCGATGCCCTGGAAGAAGTGGCCCAGGCGTTCGCCGAGCGGGCCGCCGCCGGACACGGCGTGGGCCACATGGCCGCCCATCGCAGCACGCAGCTTGCCGTACACCAGCTTGTCGAACAGCGCATGGCGGAGCTTGAGGCCCAGTCCGATGCGGCCTTCCTGGCGTGCTTTCGAGTACGCGATGGCGGTATCGGCGGCCCTGTGGAAGATGGCGCCCTTTCCGCCGTCCTCTGCCTTGGTCATGGCCGAGTTGTAGACCTTCTCGAAAACGCGTGGCACGGCCAGGATGAACGTGGGCTCGTAGCTCTGCAGGTCCGCGAGCAGGTTCTTGATGTCCGGCGTGTGCGCCACCGTGGTCCCGGCAGCCATGGCCAGGACGGAGATGAACCGTGCGAAGACGTGTGCCAGCGGTAGGAACATGATGGTCTTGGCGTCCTCGTGGACGATTTCGCCGATGATGGCCAGCGCGTTGTCCGAGAGCTCCACGAAGTTCCCGTGCGTCAGTTCGCAACCCTTGGGCCGCCCGGTGGTGCCGGACGTGTAGATGATGGTGGCGGTGTCAGCGAGGCCGGCAGTACTCCGCCGCGACTCGAGTTCGTCGTCGCTGACGCCGCGCCCGGCTTCGCGGAGGGCATCCAGGCCGTTGCCTTCCAGCTGCCAGACGTGCTGCAGGTCGGTGAGGCCTTCGGCGTTGACGGCCTGCAGGATGATGTTTTCGTGGTGCGCGGATTCGCCGAAGGCGGCAACGGCCCCGGAATCGCCGAGGTTCCAGGCCACCTGGGACGGGGACGAGGTTTCGTAGATCGGAACCGAGATGCCGCCCGCAAACCAAATGGCGAAGTCCACCAGGGACCATTCGTAGCGGGTCCGGGACATGATTCCCACCCGGTCGCCAGCACCCACGCCACTGGCCATCAAACCCTTCGCCAGGGCATTGACGTCGGCCAGGAAGTCGCTGGCGGACACGTTCTGCCAGGAGCCTGATGCGTCAAGGCGGGAAAACAGTGCCGGGTTGCTGGCCTTCTTGGCCTGGCGCAGCAGCAGGTCGGTGATGTTGGTCTCCGGTGGAACAACAACAAGGGGCGGAACACTGAATTGGCGCACTATAGCTCCTTTGATATCCGTCGTCCCGCAGGGGGCATGCCACAAGCCTAGTATGCCGCCGCAGGACAGTGCTGTATCTAAAGTTACTGGCCGGTAACTTAGCCGTCAATGCGGCATGGGCTGGTCCGGAGCCAGCGTGCCCCGGCTCCGGAGGTGCGGCCGCGAGCCTAGAATTGGGGACTATGTACGCACCGCCCTCCGGCGACCAGGCCGGCCACCTCCGTCGATCCGCGCCGTGGAAGCGGCGGTCCGCCCCGTACCGCGCCACTTCAGGGCAGGGTAAAGGTTCCCGGGGGCGGGCGCGCCTGGGCCGCCGGGGACTGGCGATCGGCATCGACATCGGCGGCACCAAGGTGGCTGCAGGTGTGGTGGATGAGGAAGGCCGGATCCTCAGCGAAGCCCGCCGCAGCACGCCCGGGACTGATCCCCGGGCCGTGGAACGGGTCATCGTGGAATTGGTCGAAGAGCTCGGCAGCGGGCGGCGGATCCGGTCGGTGGGCATCGGGGCCGCCGGCTGGATGGACCTCGACGGCGGCACCGTCCTTTTCAGCCCCCACCTCGCCTGGCGGAACGAGCCACTGCGCGCCAACCTCCAGCAGCTCCTGCGGCGCCCGGTGCTGCTGGCCAACGACGCCGACGCCGCCGCGTGGGCCGAGTGGCGGTTCGGCGCCGGGCAAGGTGAAAGCCGCCTGGTGTGCATCACCCTTGGCACCGGAATCGGTGGGGCCATGGTGATGGATGGCCGGGTGGAACGGGGCCGCTTCGGCGTGGCGGGCGAGTTTGGCCATCAGGTGATCATGCCCGGAGGCCACCGCTGCGAATGCGGCAACCGCGGCTGCTGGGAACAGTATGCCTCCGGCAACGCCCTCGGCCGCGAAGCGAGGATGCTTGCCAGCAGCAACTCGCCCGTCGCCCAGGATCTTTTGGCTGCCGTCGGTGGCCGCGCGGAGACCATTACCGGTGCCATCGTCACCGAACTCGCCCTCGCCGGAGACACGGCATCCCGCGAACTGATCGAAGAGGTGGGGGAGTGGCTCGGCCTGGGGCTTGCCAACCTGGCTGCCGCCCTCGACCCGGGACTGTTCGTCATCGGCGGAGGACTGTGCTCAGCAGGCGATCTCCTGGTGGAGCCCGCCAGGAAGGCATTTGCCAGGAACCTGACCGGACGTGGCTTCCGTCCCGCCGCCGGTATCCAGTTGGCCCACCTTGGGCCCAACGCCGGCCTCATTGGTGCCGCCGACCTTTCCCGCGTCAGCAGCAGGGTCCGCAGCTGACGGCTCAGACCCGGGCGCCGTCGTCGTCCTCGTCCTTTTCCTGCGGGAGCTTCATGATGAGGTACACCGTGCCGGCAACAAATGCAGCAACAATGCCCCATATGGCCAACACGGGCGCGGACCGCCAAAACATCGCGGAAAGCAGCAGCGCAATGGGCCCGCCCACTGCGGCCAGCCAGGCCAGCATGGTCAGGGGGTCTGTCCCGGAAAGGCTGGGGGGCTCTTCCGGCACGAAGTCGCCTCCCTCATCCTCCACGCCGTAGTCGCGCGGGCCGGCCGGAGGCGCCTCCGGCGTTTCGTCATCGCCGGGCTCTCCGCGTTGGCTGTCCTGGCGCTCGGCAGCCGAACGTTCCACGGGTGCGGCACCGGACAGATTGAGCGGATCAAAGTCGCGGAAGGACGCCGGCCCCGCCGGCTTGGCAAGAGGATCCGGCAGGTTGCGCTCCGGCGGCGGAGTGTCAGCCTCCAGCCGTGCCACCAGGTCGAGCCAGACCGCGTCATCCTGGTTGGCGCCCTGGTCCGCGGATCCGGAATCAGGCCTGTTCATTTCCGGCCTCCCCGGACCCCGGGACGGGAGCCGCCATCCCGGGCGCCAACGCAGCAAGCGTTGCCCGGATGAAGTCCACCGAGCCCTGGAATATCTGTTCGGCGTCGTTGTCCATGGTGGCCACGTGGTAGCTGTTCTCCAGACGGACCAGTTCCAGGGGCGCATGGGTCAGGCCTCGGCGCAGGACTGAAATACTGCTGTCCGACACAACGTGGTCCACGGCTGACCGGTAGACCTGGACCGGCGCGGTGATGCGGGGGAGCAGCCGGGCGGTGTCCTTGAACATCTTGTTCAGTTCGTGTGCAGCGGCGACGGGAGTGCGCGGATAGGCACCTTCATCGATGCCCGCCTTCAGGATGTCGTTGGCGATGGCAGGGGTGCTCTTCATGACCAGCTTCAGGATCCCTGCCAGCGGAGCGCGCGGGTCATCAATCACCAGCCCGGGGTTCACCAGGACCACGCCGGCCACCGGCCGCGTGGCAGCGACCCGCAGCGCAAGGGCGCCGCCCATGCTCAGCCCGGCAGCGAAAACGTGCTCGCATTCGGCATCGAGTTCCAGGAACGCATCATCCAGGGCGCCGTGCCATTGTTGCCACCGCGTGCGGGACAGGTCCTGCCAGCTGGTGCCATGGCCCGGCAGGAGCGGCATCCGCACCGCGAAGCCGGCCTCGGCAAGCGCTTGCGCCCAGCTGCGCAGGCTGTGCGGGCTGCCGGTGAACCCATGCGACAGCACTACGCCCGCGCGTGGCCCCGAGCCGCTGGTGGCACTGCTGAAGGGACTGTGGTCCGGGCCGGCAGTCATAGGGTCTCCGAAGGGCTGGATTGGCGGGCATGGTCACGGAAGAACTCGCTGGACCGGGCGAAGATTTCCGGCGCGTCAACGTCCAGCGTAGCCACGTGGCCGCTGCCCGCAAGTTCAACCACCTCCGTCACCCTGTCGCGCAGCCGTGCCCTCAGCAGTTCCAGGGAGGTGGGCGGTACCACCTCGTCGGTCACGGATTTAAAGACCTGCACCGGTGCCGTGACCGCAGGCAGTTCCCGGAGTGTTGCGTTGAACAGCTTCTTGAGCTCGTGCACTGCCGCCAAGGGCGTCCGCGAGTAGTCGCCGTCTTCAGTGGCGGGCGCCGTCGAATGTTCCTCCGGAATGGGAATGGTGGTGCGCTGGAAGAACTTCAGCAGCCCGATCACCCGCACGCGCCGGTCATAGAAACTCAGGCCGGGATTGACGATGCTAACACCGGCTGCCTTATGCCTGGCGGCGGTCAGCAGGGCCACTGCACCGCCCATGGACAGGCCTGCTGCGAAGCAGGTGGAAGTCCTGGCGGAGAGATCGAGGTAGGCCGCCTCGTAGCTGCCGAACCAATCGCGCCACCCCGTTTGGGCGAGTTCCCGCCAGTCCGTTCCATGGCCGGGCAGCAGCGGGACGCTCACCGCATAGCCCTGGGCTGCGAGATGCTCCGCCCACGGCAGCACGCTGAGCGGGCTGCCCGTGAAGCCGTGGCAAATGGCGATGCCGATGTCCGCATTGGGGCCATGGCCGGGATAACTGAACGCGACGGGCCGGGGCGGTGTGCTGCTTTCAGTCATGCCTACATCGTGTCACTGTTCCGGATAAATCTCACTAGAGTAGGGTTGCACCTGAACTGCTGAAACAGGCCCGGAGCGGAGCCTGGGGCCGACCTTCCGAGAGGTTCACCGCGTGTTTTATTGGGTCATGAAGAGGATTTTCCTCGGTCCTGTTCTGAAGCTTCTTTTCCGCCCCTGGGTCAAGGGCCTGGACAACATTCCGGCCGAGGGCGCCGCGATCATCGCCTCGAACCACCTGTCGTTTTCCGACTCGATCTTCATGCCACTGATGGTCCGCCGCCCGGTGGTCTTCCTGGCCAAGTCCGAATACTTCACCGGCACCGGAATCAAGGGCCGACTGACAGCGCTCTTCTTCCGGCTCACTAACCAGTTGCCCATGGACAGGTCCGGCGGCGCAGCCTCTGCTGCCTCCCTCAGCGCCGGCATGGACGTACTGACCAGCGGCGGCCTGCTGGGGATCTACCCGGAAGGGACCAGAAGTCCCGATGCCAAGCTGTACCGGGGCAAGGTGGGTGTCGCCAGGCTGGCCCTCCAGGCAGGGGTCCCCGTCATCCCCGTGGCGATGATCGGCACGGACAAGGTGCAGCCCATCGGAAAACGGCTCCCCAACATCCGGCGGATCGGAATGATTTTCGGTGAACCGCTCGACTTCAGCAGCTACCAGGACCAAGCCGAGGACCGTGGCACCCAGCGGACGGTGGCGGACCGCATCATGCTGGAACTGCAGCGGCTGTCCGGGCAGGAGTACGTGGACGAATACGCCGCCGTGGTGAAGCTGCGCCTGGCCGGCAAGCCCGGCGAGCCGGCCGCCGCGGCGGAGCCGTTGGCGTCGCCGCCGGCTGGCGGAGACGACTCCGGCGGGGAGCCGGCGGCACACTGACCGGGTGCCCGGCGGATGGGTGTTCCGGCGCCGTCCATCCGTTGTGACGCAAGGGCCGGGAACCGTGACGGCACGGTGTCCAGCCAACCTGCGCGGACGCTAGTCTTAGATGGTGACTCAGCTATCTGCAAACCCAGCCTTTCCCCTGTCCGGCAACTCCCAAAGCGGTGCCGCCACCTATCCCGGACTTGACGACTGGCGCGAGCTGCCCATCTCTCAGCAGCCCAGCTGGCAGGACAGGGAGGTGTTCGATGCCTCCGTGAAGGAGCTTTCGGTGCTTCCGCCGCTGGTGTTCGCCGGCGAAGTGGACGTGCTCCGGGAGCGCCTGGCCGCGGCAGCGCAAGGCAAGGCATTCCTCCTGCAGGGCGGCGACTGCGCGGAGACCTTCGAGGCAGCCACGGCAGACAAGATCAGCGCCCGCGTCAAGACCATCCTCCAGATGGCCGTGGTGCTGACCTACGGTGCGGCCATGCCCGTGATCAAGATGGGCCGGATGGCAGGACAGTTCGCCAAGCCCCGTTCCTCCAATGACGAAACCCGGGACGGCGTGACCCTTCCGGCCTACCGGGGCGACATCGTCAACGGATATGAGTTCACCCCCGAGTCCCGCGGACACGACGCGTCCCGGATGCTGCGGGCTTACCACACCTCTGCGTCTACGCTGAACCTCATCCGGGCCTTCACGCAGGGTGGTTTCGCCGATCTCCGGTCCGTCCACCAGTGGAACAAGGGCTTCACCGAGAACCCCGCGCACGCCCGCTACGAATCCCTGGCGCGCGACATCGACCGCGCCATCAAGTTCATGGACTCCTGCGGCGCGGACTTCGAGGCCCTCAAGCGTGTGGAGTTCTTTGCCAGCCACGAAGCGCTGCTGCTCGATTACGAACGCGCACTGACCCGGATCGACTCGCGGACGGGTTTCCCCTACGACACGTCGGCCCACTTCCTGTGGATTGGGGAGCGGACCCGCGAACTCGACCACGCCCACGTCGACTTCCTGTCGCGGGTGCGCAACCCCATCGGCGTGAAGCTCGGCCCGTCCACCACCGGTGACGATGCCCTGCGGCTCATCGACAAGCTGGACCCGGAACGTGAACCGGGCCGCCTGACCTTCATCACCCGCATGGGAGCCGGCAACATCCGTGAAAAGCTGCCCGCCGTCGTCGAAAAGGTTACGGCGTCCGGTGCTCAGGTCCTGTGGGTCACCGACCCCATGCATGGCAACACGGTCACCTCACCGAACGGGTACAAGACCCGCAACTTCGACGACGTCATCGACGAAGTGCGCGGCTTCTTCGAGGTGCACCACGCCCTGGGCACGGTACCGGGCGGCCTGCACGCCGAGATGACCGGCGACGACGTTGCGGAGTGCCTGGGCGGCGCGGACCCGATTGACCAGGACGCGTTCCTTGACCGCTACGAGTCTGTTTGCGATCCCCGCCTGAACCACATGCAGTCACTCGAAATGGCGTTCCTGGTGGCTGGGGCACTCGCCAAGAACTGACAAACGGCATCCGAACATCGAGCCAAGAGGCGCGGCCCGCATCATCCGGGCCGCGCCTCTTGCGCGTCCGAGGCGCTTTCTACACGACTGTCAGGGTGATGACGGAGCCTTCCGGAACGTCGGTGTCCACCGGATCCTGGTCCCTGACGGTGCCGAAGAATCCGCCCAGGACCTTGTTAAGCCGGACCTCGAATCCAAGCTTCCGCAATGCTTGTTCGGCTTCCCCGGCCTGCTTGCCAATAAAGCTTGGGACCTCCACCATCCGGGGACCCTTCGAAATGGTCAAGGTGACCGTGCCGCCGCGGGTCAGCGTCCCGTTGGCAGGACTCTGGCTGACCACGGCGCCCTCGGGGACCTTCCTGTCGAAGACCTCGTCCTTGGCCACCTCCGCCTTCAAGCCTGCTGCCTCGATGGCGTCAACGGCCTGGTTCTCGGCCTTCCCCACCACTGAGGGAACGGCGATGGGCTCGGGGCCCTTGGAGACCACCATCGCCACCGCGGTGCCCCGCCGGGCGGGAGTGCCGGCCGCAGGATCCTGGGCGAGCACAGTCCCCGCCGCTGCCTCTTCATCAAACTGTTCGGCAACTTTTCCCAGAGCCATTCCAGCGGCGTTGAGGGCGTTTTTGGCATCGTCGAGGGTGCCGGCCGTGAGTTGCGGCAGGGGGTAAAGTTGGGGGCCCTTTGATACGAGCAGAGAAACCGGCTGGAACTTGCGGATCTCCGCTCCCGCCTGCGGGTCGCTGCCTACCACCCGGCCGCTGGGAACGGCGTCATCGAAGACGTCGCTGGTGGTCGAACGGAAGCCTGCATCGCTCAGCAGTTGCTGGGCCTCCGCTACGGTCCTGTTGGCCACCGCCGGTATTGCTGCCGCCGCACCCGGACCCATCCCGAAGAACCAGCCCGCTCCGGTTGCAAGCAGCGCAGCAATAACCAGGACGATGATCCACAGAATGCCCCTCCGCCGTGGGTTGCCTTCGCGCAGGCTTCGGGCCGGTGTCGCAGCAGCCCGTGCGCGGGCCTTCTCATCGTCCTTTTCCGCCTTGCGCTGGGCCCGCTTGCTCAGTGCCGGGGGAGCCGGGGCCCAGGCCGGACTCTCGTCCTCGCCTGGCGGGGTGAGGGCGTGGCTGGTGCGGGGTGCCGGCGTCGGGTTGCGGGCTGCCGTGGCATGGCCTGCCGGCTGGTAGGGCGGCGGCACCGGACGGCCGGCGGGCATGACGGACGTCTGGTTGCTGATGTGCGGGATGAACTCGGTATGGCTGGGCCCAGCGGAGGGATCCGTTTCCCCCGGCAGTCCCGTGGTCCCGGGAATTCCGTGCAGGGAAGCTCCCAGCGCTGCCGGTGGCTGCAGGTCGAGTTCGGGGTCTGTCAGGTTGGTGCGGATGTGGCGGAGTTCCTGCAGCAGTGCGCTTCCATCAACCGGGCGGTTCTCGGGATCGTTCGCCGTGCACCACTGCACGAGTTCATCCACTTCAGTTGCGAGGCCCGGAACGAGCGCGGACGGGGGACCCACTGTGCTGTTGACGTGCTGGTAAGCCACCTGGATGGGAACGTCGCCGCCGAAGGGCTGCTTGCCGGTCAGCATTTCATAAAGCATGATGCCGACGGAGTAAACGTCACTGCGGGCATCGGCGGGCCGGCCCAAGACCAACTCGGGGGAGAGGTAGGCAACCGTTCCGATCAGCGCGCCGCTGCTGGTGGATGTTGTCACGGCCCGGGCAAGGCCGAAGTCGCCCACCTTGATCCGGCCGTCGTCGGCGATGAGGACATTTTCGGGTTTGACGTCGCGGTGGATGAAGCCGGCGGCGTGCGCTGCCGCAAGGCCTTCCACCACCGGATCGATCAGGGCCAACGCCAGCCGTGGCGGCAGGGCACCCTTGCCCGTGATGACGTCCCGCAGGGTGTGTCCCTTGATGTACTCCATCACCAGGTACGTCGTGTGGCCGTCAAAGCCCTGGTCCAGGACACCCACCACATGGGGATGGGACAGCTTGGCTGCGGCCTTGGCTTCACGGCCCAGCCTGCCCAGGAAACTTTCGTCCGCGGAGAAGTGCGGATGCAGCACTTTCAGGGCCACATCGCGTTCCAGCCGCTGGTCCTCGGCGAGGTACACAGTGGACATGCCGCCCCGCGCCAACTTGGACCTGATGGCGTAGCGGTTATCCACCAGCGTTCCTACAAGGGGGTCAGACACGTTTTCCTGCACCCTCCGATCCTAGTTGCAATGGAACGGGTCCGGACCGTCAAGCGGCCCGAACCCGTTCCATCAGTGGCTGCCGGCCCCCTCAACGCGGGCCAGCCAAGCCTTTAGCCGAAGTTCTTCTGGTGTGCCTTGATGGCCGCCACGTAGGTTTTGGTGTCGTCGTACATCCCGTACTTGCTGACCGAATACTGGCCCTGGTAGTAGCCTGCGATGGCGGTGTCCCGGTCCTTGCTGGTAGCGAGCAGCTGGCGGATAATCGCAACACCCGCTGTGGCGTTGTCATAGGGATCGAGCAGGTTCAGTTTGCGGCCCACCAGGTCCGAGGCCCACTGGCCGGAGCTGGGGATGACCTGCATGGTCCCAATGGCGTTGGCGGGGGAGACCGCGCGCTGGTTGAAACCGGACTCCTGGTAGGCGAACGCCAGGGCCAGTGACGGCTCGACACCCATGCGGCGGGCGGTGTCCGCCACGATGTTCTGCATCTCTGCCCGGGACGGGACCGGGGAAGCATTCAGGAGTGCCTTGTTCTCATTGGCGGAGCTCACCACCGCCGGAGGGTAGGTGAACCCAAGGAAGGAACTGGGTACCAGCGGGGCGGCGGGCGCTGCCGGCTGCGCAGCAGCAGGCTGCGAGCCTGAGCCGGGGACGTTCAGTTTGTTGCCCGGGTAAATGATGGAGCCGAGGTTCAGCCCGTTCGCCGAAAGAAGCTCGGGCAGCTTCACCCCATGGCGCGATGCGATGGCGGACAGGGTGTCGCCCGCCTTGACGGTGTAGGAGCCGGTTGCCGGAGCCTGAGGGGCTGACGTGTTGGCGAGTGGGGCCGCCGGCGCCGCTGCGGCGGGGGCAGCAGGTGCCTGCGCGCCGGCGCCCACCTTGATCTTCTGGCCGGGGTAGATGATGGACCTCATGTTGAGGTTGTTCCAGCTGAAGACATCCGCCAGGCTGACGTTGTGCCGGGCGGCGATGGCGCCCAACGTGTCACCGGACTTAACGGTGTAGGAGGCGCCAGCGGCCGAAGCGGGTGCAGCTGCCGGCGCGGCGGGGGCCGGGGCTGCTGCGGCAGGACTGCCGGACAGCTTAATCTTTTGCCCCGGGTAAATGATGGTGTTCGCCTGCAGATTGTTCAGCCTGAGCACTTCCCCGGTGTTCAGGTTGAATTTTCCGGCAATGGCGCTGATGGTGTCTCCGCGGGCGACTGTGTATTCGGCAGGCGCGGAATTCTGTGCGGGTTTAAAGGCCGCCGGAATCGTGGTGGAAACGGATGAGGCTGGAATAACCGTTGCCGTGGCCTTGGCTGCTGCCTGCGCGTTTATCGCCGCGGTCAGGGTCGCGGGGAGCGGTTTGGCCGGCTGCTGGGCAGTGGCCGGCTGTGCGAGGGCCAGGGACGACAGGACAACCGCCGGCAGTGCCGCCGTCGTCGCAGCAATCATCGGCAAGCTCGGCCTGGGGGGTTGCTTCGGCGAGCGGGACATCGTCATGTAAGGGATCCTCTTCTCAACTGCGGGTGCGGGCGGGGGTGCCGCTTTAGTGCTTGATACTACTGTTACTCGAGTGATCTTTGTTACGAGTGTGAACAGTGAGAATCTCTCATGAATTCGCGGTTAGCACAAGAATTCGCACTTTTGCCGTAAGGAAGAATTTCGGAGTGTCCGCAGCACAGGAGTAGTCGGCCGACGGAGCGACTAGGCGCCGGGCCGCGCACCGTGGCAACCTTGATCCGTGAGTAACGTAGAAAACCTTGTGGGCGAATGGTTGCCCCTCCCCGATGTCGCCCAATTGCTGAATGTTTCCATTACCAGGGTCCATGGCCTGATTGATGAGCGTGCCCTCGCGGCTGCGCGTGTGGGCGAGCGGAAGATCCGCTCGGTACCTGCAGAATTCCTCCAGGACGGCCAGGTGGTGGATAGCCTTAAAGGCACCATTGTGGTCTTGGCCGACGCCGGCTACTCCGACGAAGACCTGATCATATGGCTGTTCACTCCGGACGAGTCGCTTCGCGGCCGGCCCATTGACGCCCTGCGTGAGGGACGAAAGACCGAGATCCGGCGCAGGGCACAGACACTGGCCTGGTAATTGCTGTCCTCAGGAGGCCCGGCTGACCGTAGCCTCGGCCAGCCTCCTGAGTGCGGTCTTGGGCAGCTCATCCAGCTCGAGCGCCTCCAGGGCCTCGTAGGCCGCATTGCCGTATTCCCCGATCAGCACTTCGGTGGCCTGCAGCGCTCCTGAGTCTTCGATGATCCGGCGGATTTCCTGGACGTCCCCGTCATCCAGCTCCGGGCTCCCCAGCCTGGAGTCTATGAAGGCGGACTCCGCCGGAGAAGCCTGGTCCAGGGCCAGCGCCACCAGGACAGTGCGCTTGCCTTCACGCAAGTCATCTCCGGCCGGTTTGCCCGTGGTGAGGGGGTCCCCGAACACTCCCAGGACGTCGTCGCGAAGCTGGAATGCCTCACCCAGGGGAAGGGCGAAGGCTGAATAGCCGCGCAGCAAATCGTTGGTTGCGCCGGCCAGGGCACCGCCCAGGGCCAGGGGGTGCTCAGTGGAGTACTTGGCGCTTTTGAACCTGATGATCGACTGCGCCCGGCTGACGGCGCCCGCGCGGTCGCGGACCGGCCCGGCCACCTCTTCCAGGATGTCCAGGTACTGCCCAGCCATGACTTCAGCCCTCATGAGGTTGAAGATCAACCGGGCCCGGCTGCCCGAGGCCGCCCGTTCGCCAATATCCGTGAATGCCTCTTCACTGAAGGACAGGCACAGGTCGCCGGCAAGGATGGCTGCTGCCTGCCCGAACCGCCCGCTGTCCAGGGCCCAGCCCTGGGCCTCGTGCAGTTGGCTGAACCTGCGGTGGACGCTGGGCCCGCCACGGCGGGTATCCGAGCGGTCGATGATGTCGTCATGGATCAGGGCGGCGGCCTGGAAGAGTTCCAGGGCGGCTCCTGCCGTCACCACCTCGGCAGCGCCGGCGTCTCCGCCCGCCCCGCGCCAGCCCCAGTAGCACATCAGGGCGCGCAGCCTCTTGCCGCCGGTGACGAGGTTCGAGATTGAACCCATGATGGGGTCGATGTCCGGGGAGATGCCGGACATGATCCCCTGGCGGGAGGTGAGGAAGCCGGTCAATTCCCCGGCCACCGAGGCCACAAAGTCGGCCTGTTCGTTCCTTAGCTGCTCGGCGCCCGTCACTTGGCGGACTCAGCAGCCACGTTGGCACCGATGGTGAAGGTTGCCACTCCGGATGCTTCAACCACAGAAAGGTTGACCGTCTCGCTGTCACCGCGGACAAAGTCCTTGGAGGCCACGGCTCCTACGGTGTCCCCGGGTACCGCCTTGAAACCCTGCGCTTCAAGCGCCTTCGTGTAGAAGTCGACGACGGCGGACGTGGGTCCGGTGACAGTCGCCACCAGGGCGGCCGTTGCGGGCGCGGACGACTTGTCAAAGCTGCTGGACACGACAGTCGCGTTCGGCATCAGGGGGAGGAGTTGCTGCGGGAAGCCTTCCACAAGCGCCCCCACAGTTGCCGAGGTGCTCGGGGAGGCGCTGGGGCTGGCCGACGCAGTAGTGGTTGCATGTGCAGTCGCGGGCACAGTGGCGGGGGAGGACGGTGACGGCTGTGCCGGTGACGGGGTCGGGCTGCAGGCTGCCAGGGCCAGTGCCGCGCCTGCGGCAAGAACGGCCAGGCCAGCCGGTTTGAAGTTTCCAATGACCGTCACAGGGACTTTCCTCCTGGTGTTGATGCCGGATTCAGCCTCCAGTTTAGTCAGTACCTACGGATAGGATTGCAGCCGTGGGGCCCGACGCCAGAAACCAACCAGCCGCGGCACGCCTTCCGGGCGGCAGGCGGAAGTGCATCATGCACGTGGACATGGACGCCTTCTTCGTCTCGGTCGAACTGCGGACACGCCCCGAACTTCGCGGCAAGCCAGTGATCGTCGGCTTTCCGGGGGAGCGCTCAGTGGTCCTGTCCGGCTCCTACGAGGCGCGCGCTTTCGGCGTCAAATCAGCCATGCCCATGGCCGTCGCTGCCAGGATGTGCCCGCAGGCCGTCATCATCGAACCGCGCCACAAGCTGTACTACGAAGTCTCGGCGCAGCTGATGGCCATCTTCGAATCCGTTACTGAACTGGTGGAGCCGCTCAGCGTGGATGAAGCCTTCCTTGACGTCACCGGAGCAATCCGCAGGCTGGGCCCCCCGAGGGGCATCGGTGAACTCATTCGGCGCCGGGTCGCCTCTGAGCTCGGCATCACGGCATCCGTGGGCATAGCCGAATCGAAGTTCGTGGCGAAGATCGCCTCCACCCGCTGCAAACCGGACGGCCTGCTGCTCATCGGCCCCGATCAAACCGTGCCGTACCTGCACAGCCTGCCGGTGGGTGCGCTGTGGGGTGTCGGGGCAAAGACAGCTGAAGTCCTGGCGCGGATGGGAATCCGGACGGTGGCGGATGTGGCCGCCACTCCCGTGTCCACCCTCCGCCGGATGCTCGGTGCCGGCGGTGAGCACGTGCACCGGCTGTCCTGGGGCATCGACCCCAGGCCGGTTACGCCCGTACGGCTGGAAAAAAGCATCGGAGCGGAAGAGACTTTTGCCGTTGACACATCCGATGATGCCCTCCTCCACCGCGAACTCCTTCGGCTGTCCCACCGCACGGCCGGACGCCTGCGAAGCTCCGGCATGGTGGCAAGGACAGTGGCCTTGAAACTGCGCTTTGCGGACTTTTCCACCATCACCCGCAGCCGCACCCTGCAGGCTCCCGTTGACAGTGCACAGCTGATCTATGCGGTGGCGGTCCAGTTGCTGGAGTCGGTCGGCCCCCGTGCCATGTCCGTCCGGCTGGTGGGAGTGCGTGCCGAGCAGCTGGAGGACACGGCAACAACCTCAGTGCAGCTCACCATCGACCGGCGGGATGAGAACTGGCGCGCCGCGGAACAGGTCCTGGACGAGGTCACCCGAAAATTCGGTTCCAAATCGGTACTTCCTGCCCGCCTCATGGAACCCGGAAGCAGCGCAGGTTAAAACGGACCAAAAGACGTCCGTCACCGTGTTTCGGAAGAAATCGCCGTCTTTCAGAACGGACCGCAACAAACTATCCTTAGAGATACATAGTTTTTGAGTGATTGGACTACTGCCGGACCGTTTTGGACATGCTTCCGCTCCGGCGGCTGTGCGCCCGGTTCAACTTCCTACCCAGGCGGGAAGATTGGAACCGAACAGGCGCACCAGCCGTTAAGGGTGCAGGAGTAATTTCTGGGACAAGCCCGGACGTTGGCCTACGAAGGAGGTCGTGATGCCGCTGTCGGAGCACGAACAAAAGCTGCTTGAGCAGTTGGAGAAGCAGCTTCACGAGGACGACCCGAAGTTTGCGAACTCCATGGGGTCTGACCCCGGGCGTTCGTGGTCAACCAGGCATGTGGTGATCGGAGTCCTTGGTGCCTTGGCAGGCGTGTTCCTGCTGCTGGTTGGCGTCACGCTGCAGAGTATCTTCGTCGGCGTCCTTGGCTTTATCGTCATGGGTGGTGGCGTGTACTTTGCGACGATGCGCAGTTCCTCGGCAGCCAAGGATGGCGCCAAGGGCAGTACCGGCAAGCCGGGGAAACCGCGGAGTTCCTTCATGAGCAACCTTGAGGAGCGTTGGGACGAACGCCGGCGCGGAGAGCCCTAGGTCTCACCGATTACCCGGGCCACACCCGGAGCCTCCACTCCGCTCCCCGGCAGGGGAGCGAACAACAGAAAGACCCGCTGCGGCGGGTCTTTTCCTGTTTAACGCTCTTTGCTGCCAATTCGCGCAGTTGCCCGGCCCCATGATTCCCGCTGCGCCCTGGAAATCCACTCCACTTCCCACCACCGGTTGAAAATGGCGCCATTCCGCGTGCGATATCCCAATTTTATGGCTCACCACGCCCCATTTTGCGTTGACTGTGGGGGAAAGTGGAGTAATGTGGAGGGCATAAGAGGGTGGTTGCAACATAGGGGATGTGCATTTCCTGATATCGGACAGGCGGTGGGCCAGTGTTTCTGGGCACTCACTCGCCGCGCCTGGACGAGAAGGGACGGATCATTCTCCCCGCGAAGTTCCGCGAGGAACTTGCAAGCGGGCTGGTGCTCACAAGGGGCCAGGAACGTTGCATCTACGTCTTCAGTGAGAAGGAATTTGCACGGGTCCACGAGCAGATGCGGGAGGCGCCAATCTCCTCCAAGCAGGCACGTGACTATATCCGTGTCTTTCTCTCTGGGGCCTCTGACGAGGTACCTGACAAGCAGGGGCGCGTGACAATTCCTCCCGCGCTCCGGGAGTATGCAGGACTCGGAAGGGAACTGGCCGTTATCGGCGCGGGCTCCCGTGCCGAGATCTGGGACGCCCAGGCCTGGAATGAATACCTCGCGGAGAAGGAAACAGCCTTCTCTGAAACGGACGATCCCATTCCGGGTATTCTCTGAATCCCGGAGCGGTAAGCAGGAGTTTCACGCAGGAAGTTTCCTGGATGAGATCTCCAGCCGGCCGATCGGACAGCCAACCTGACTCACTTCCCCGGAGCCAGGCAGGCGGGACGGTAGGTGCGGATGGGGATCTGATCCCGGAAGCGGAAGCAGCTACCACAACGGCGAGAAGGGACGAGGCATGAACGAACAACCGAAGCCAACGTCCGAACGCCATGTGCCGGTCCTTCGGGACCGGTGCATCAATTTGTTGGCCCCGGGATTCGATGCCGCACGGCAGCAGGGCAAACCCCCGATCGTCATCGACGCCACGCTGGGCATGGGCGGGCACTCCGAAGCCATGCTCCAGCGTTTCCCGGACCTCCACCTGATCGGCATTGACCGTGACGAGGAAGCGCTCGCCCTTGCGGGGGAGCGGCTTGCGCCCTTCAGCGCACGGACGGACCTGGTCCACGCCGTTTACGACGAAATCCCCGAAGTCCTCGCGGACCTTGGCGTCACCGAAATCTCCGGCATCCTGATGGACCTAGGCGTCTCGTCGCTCCAGCTTGATGAGCGGGAGCGCGGCTTCGCCTACTCCTTCGACGCTCCCCTGGACATGCGGATGGACACCAGCCGTGGCCAGACTGCTGCGGACGTCGTCAACACATACAGCGAGGATGAGCTGGTCCGGATCATCCGGAAGTGGGGCGAGGAGAAGTTCGCGGGCCGCATCGCAAACCGGATCGTCGCTGCACGTGGCGAGAAGCCTTTCACCACCACCGGAGAGCTGGTGGAACAGATCCGATCGGTGGTCCCTGCCGGAGCAGCCAAGTCCGGTGGACATCCGGCCAAGCGGACCTTCCAGGCGTTGCGGATCGAAGTCAACGAGGAGCTCGACGTCCTGGAGCGCGCCGTCCCGGCCGCTGTGGATGCGTTGGCCATGGGTGGACGAATCGTGGTCATGTCCTACCACTCCCTGGAGGACAAGATCGTCAAGGGCGTCCTCCAGGGCCGCTCGAAGTCCTCCGCCCCGCTCGGGTTCCCGGTGGAACTGGAAGAGCATAAACCCGAACTCAAAATCCTGACCAAGGGCACCGAGGTGCCCACCGCCGTCGAAATCGCCGAGAACCCCCGTGCCGCCTCAGCCAGGCTCCGCGCGGCGGAACGAATCAGAGCCAGGAGAGCTGCATGAGCACCGCTGCCGTCAAGAACTTTCCCGCCGCTCCCGGCAATCCGGCGCAGCGCGAGGAACGGAAGAGCCGCACCCCGCTGTCCGTGGTGCGGAGCATGCCCCGCAAGCGGCGTGCTCCTTTCGTCGTTCTCTGCTTCGCCATGCTTGCAGTTGCCCTGGTGGCAGTCCTGGTCCTGAATATCTCGGTATCCACTGCGCAGTACCAGTTGGTGGAACTTCGCGCCAAGCAGAGCACGCTGACCAAGCAGAACCAGGACCTCACCCAGCAGGTGCAGAACTTCGAGGCCCCGCAGAACCTGGCGGCCAAGGCCAAGGATCTGGGAATGGTGGCTTCAACCGTCAAGGGGCAGATCGACCTCTCCACTTTGTCCGTCACCGGCAAGGCCACGCCGGCTGTGAAGGGTGCCACCGAAGGTGCCGTCATTCCTGCCCCGGCCGTCCCGGGGCAGCTGATCGTGGTGCCGCCGGCTTCAACGGGTGAACCCCTGGCAAGCCGCAAGCCGGCAGCAGAAACCACGCCCGCCGCCGCGGCTCCCGCCGCTGAGGCGCCCGCAGCGGCAGCACCGGCCCGCCAGGCCTCCGCGGCCGAACTCAACGGCGGCTCAGTTCCAGCACCGCAGCAAAAGGTGCCCGGACAGTAAGAGCGGGACTGGCAGGCACGAGGGACGAACAGCAAGGAAGATCAGTGGCGCAGAGGACCGGTAAGCCAGTGAACGGCAAAGCGCCCAACCCCACCAGGCGGTTGCGCCTGGGCCTGGGCATTATGCTCTCCCTCCTGCTGGTGGTTGGCGGAAAGCTGTTCCTGGTCCAAGGCCTGGACGTCGGTGGCATGGCTGAAGCGGCCCTCAACAAGCGAATGACTGAAACGGTCCTGCCGGCGGAGCGTGGCAGCATTCTGGACGCCAACGGCACGGTCCTGGCCAACAGTGTGATCCGCTACAACGTGGTGGTGGACCAGCAGCTCAATACCAAGACCGAGTCCTACCGGCGCCTGGATAATGTCGACGGCAAGGAAAAACTCGTCGAGATCAGCCGCGACCAGGGCCTCACCGAGCTGGCAGCGGTCCTGGGCATGGACAAGGACGCCATCGTCAAATCCGTTACCGGTGAGTCGCGCTACTACATTGTGGCCAAGGACGTGAAACCGGACGTCGAGGACCGCATTTCCAAACTCCAGGTGCCCGGCATCGTGACCGAAGGCGTCAGCAAGCGTGTCTACCCCAACGGCTCCGTAGCTGGCGGCATCATCGGCTTCCTGCAGGAGGGCGGCAGCGGACAGGCCGGCATCGAACAGACGCAGGACGACCTCCTGAAGGGGTCGGATGGCAAGCGCCTTTTCGAAATCGGGGCCGACGGCCTCCGGATCCCGGTGGGCGTGGACGAGCTGACCGAGCCGCAAGACGGCAAGAACGTCAAGCTCACCATCAACTCCGACCTCCAGTACTTTGCGCAGCAGGCCATCCAAAGCCAGGCGGACAAGCTCAGCGCCGAATGGGGCGTCATCATTGTGATGGACGTCAAGACCGGCAACCTGGTGGCCATGGCGGACACCAACTCCCCGGATCCGAACAACCCGGGCCTGGTGGCCGCCAAGGACCGCGGCGTCCGGGCCGTTACCGCAGCCTACGAACCGGGTTCCGTGGAGAAGATGCTGACCGCAGCGGCCCTGATCGAGGAAGGCAAAGCCAACCCGCTCAGCGAATACACGCTGCCCCCCTCGTATACGGTCAACGGCCAGACGTTTACCGATTCCTTCTCGCACGGCACCGAGAAGCGCACCCTCGCGGGCATCCTGGGCTACTCCATGAACACGGGCACCGTGATGGCCGGCCAGGCCCTGAGCAAGGAACAGCGCCACGACTGGTTGCAGAAGTTCGGCATTGGCCAGGCACCGGACATCGGGCTCCCCGCTACCGCCTCCGGAATTCTCACCCCCGCAGACCAGTGGGACGGACGGCAGGAATTCACCGTCCTCTTCGGGCAGGGCGTGTCCCAGTCCACCCTCCAGACCGTGCGGGCATTCCAGTCAGTGGCCAACAATGGGGTGATGCTCCAGCCGCGCCTGATCGACTCGTATGTTTCTGCCGACGGAACCGAGGAAAAGGTGCCGGCGGCACCCCCTACCCAGGTAGTCTCCGACAGCACCGCCCAGCAGGTCCAGGACATCCTGGAAAGCGCCGTTACCGAGGGTCAGATCAAGGATGCCTCCATCGACGGCTACCGGGTGGGTGCCAAGACCGGCACCTCGGAATCGCCCTGCGACGACGGCAAGTCCGGATTCTGCGGCTACACCGCCTCCATGGTGGGCATGGCGCCGATGGATGATCCGCGGTTTATTGTTGAGGTGGTACTCCAGCGGCCCAAGGGCAGCATCTACGGGATTACCAACGGGCCGGTCTTCCGGTCGGTCATGAGCCAGGCACTGCGGACCTACAACGTCCAGCCGTCCACCGGCGAACCGGCCAGGCTGCCCCAGTTCGCCAAGTAGCACCCCGGCTCCATCACGCTGCAGCAGCGCCCGCTGCGGCCACAGCCGGGCACGATCCACTAGCACCATCGGAGATTCATTGTCAGAGTTCACGCCGTCCCACAGCAGCGCCCTTCCGGCCGCTCCTGCCAGCAAAGCCAGGTTCCGGCCCACCGCCGTCGAACCGGTGCGTCTGGAGAGCATCGGCGCCGCCGTAGGCGTCGCCGTTCCCGGACATGCAGCAGACGTCACGGTCACGGGAATCACCCTGAACTCCCGAGCTGTCGAGGCCGGCGACCTTTACGCAGCCCTCCCCGGCGCGTCCCGCCACGGCGCGGACTTCGTGGCACAGGCCGTGGAGGCCGGGGCGGTAGCCGTCCTGACCGACGACGTCGGCGCGCGCCTGCTGGCGCTGGGCAACGACACCCCGGTGCCGGTCCTCGTGGTGGACAAACCCCGCAATGTGGTTGGCCCGCTGTCCGCGGCCATCTACGGCAGCACCGATGGGGCCGAAGAGGACTTCACGCTGTTCGGCGTAACCGGCACCAACGGCAAGACCACCACCACGTACTTCATCAACTCCCTGCTTCGCGCCCTTGGTACCCGGTCCGGCCTGATCGGGACCATCGAGATCCTCGCCGGCACCGAGCCCATTCCCAGCCTGCTGACCACCCCCGAGTCCACTGAAGTGCACGGGTTGCTGGCACTCATGCGCGAAAGGGGACTGGGCGCGGCAGCCATGGAGGTTTCCTCGCACGCCATTTCGTACCAGCGCGTGGACGGCGTGGTGTTTGACGTGGCCGGCTTCACGAACCTGACGCAGGACCACCTGGACCTGCACGGCACCATGGACGACTACTTCGCCACCAAGGCCGACCTTTTCACGCCTGCGCGCGCCCGCAAGGCAGTAGTGACGGTCGACGACGAGTGGGGCCGCCGCCTGGCCGGCACCGCCGGCATCCCGGTCACCACGCTCAGCACGGACGGGCGGGCAGCCGCGGACTGGACCGTGGCCGCCACCGAACCCCGCGGCCTCGGCACCACTTTCACGCTCGAAGGTCCCGATGGCGCAGAACTGCGCCTGCACACGGGACTGCCCGGTAGCTTCAACGTCGCCAACGCCGCCCTGGCGGCGATCATGGTCCTCACCGGCGGGGTGGACACCGCTGTGCTCCAGGACGCCCTGGACACGGCAGACCCGTTCACCGTTGCCGTCCCCGGACGCATGCAACTCGTCGCCGAGCAGCCCGCCGCCGTCGTCGATTTCGCCCACAACACCGATGCACTGGCCCGCGCTCTCGAAGCCGTCCGCCCGCCGGCCCCGGGCTCCCGGCTGATCGTTGTCTTCGGTGCCACCGGCCAGCGCGACCAGGGTAAACGCCCCGCCATGGGCGCGGTGGCTGCCCGCCTTGCGGACACTGTCATCATCACTGACGACGACCCTCACGACGAGGACGCAGCCGCCATCCGCGCCGACGTCCTGGCGGGTGCAGAAGACGCGCGCAGCAGCGAATCGCTGCCCTGCGAGATCCTGGAGGTCTTCCCCCGGGATGAGGCCATCCGGCGCGCAGTAGAGCTCGCAGGCCCGCTGGACAGCATCCTCGTGGCCGGCCGCGGCCATGAAGTCTGGCAGGAAGTCAAAGGCGTCAATCTGGCCCTTGACGACCGCGTGGAACTGCGCACCGCCTTGACAGCCAGGGGATTCAACGTTCTCCAAGACGACCGGATAGAGTCCTAGACCGAGATGATTGCTTTTACTGCGGCCGAAATTGCCGACATCACCAAGGGGCGCCTGGACGCCGATCCCGGAATCACGCCTACATCGGTAGTGACGGACTCCCGGGAAGCCACACCGGGTTCGCTGTACGTGGCCAAACCCGGCGAACACGCGGACGGGCATGACTTCATCGCCGGAGCGTTCGAAGCAGGCTCCGTCCTGGCGCTCGTGGAGCGCCAGGCGGCCAGGCCTGACGGCAGTTCCTACCCATCGGTATTGGTGGATGACGCCGTCCTCGCCATGGGCGCATTGGCCGCGGAGGCCGTCCGGCGCATCCGTGCCGCCCGGGCCGCAGCCGGCCAGGAACTCACCGTCGTCGGCATCACCGGCTCAGCCGGCAAGACCACCACCAAGGACCTGCTGGCAGGGCTGTTCGCCTCCCGGGGGGTAACGGTGGCACCGAAAGGCTCCTACAACGGCGAGGTGGGCGTCCCGCTGACCGTCTTCCAGGCGGACGAGGGCACGCGTTATCTCGTGATCGAAATGGGCGCAACCGGAATCGGCCACATCCGGTACCTCGCCGACATGGTGAAGCCGGACATCGGAGTGGTCCTCGCGGTCGGAACCGCCCACGCCGGCGAATTCGGGGGAGTGGCGAACATCGCCCTAGCCAAGGGGGAGATGGTTGAAGGCCTCTCTGCCGGCGGGACCGCGATCATCAACCTCGATGACGACAGGGTGGCCGCCATGCGCAGCCGCACCACGGCCACCGTGCTTGGCTTCAGCGCCGAAGGACGCGACGGAGCCGCCGTGCAGGCCCTCGGCGCCGACACCAACGAACAAGGCAACCCGGAATTCGACCTCCAGCTGCCCGGCGGCGACGGCCCGCACCACCTGGCCAGCAAGCTCATCGGGTCACACCACACCGGCAACCTGCTCGCCGCGGCGGCAGCGGCCTTCGCCGCCGGCATGTCCGGCGCAGACATCGCCACCGGCCTGAGCAGCCAAAGCGCGGCAAGCCGCTGGCGGATGGAACGCACCGAACGTGCGGACGGCGTCACGGTGATCAACGATGCCTACAACGCCAATCCCGAATCCATGCGGGCAGCGTTGCGCACGCTCGCCGATCTTGGGCGCGGCAGGCGGACCTGGGCGGTACTTGGGGCGATGCTTGAACTCGGCGACGACTCCATCCGGGAACACACCGCCGTGGGCACCCAGGTGGTCCGGCTCAACATCTCCAGGCTGGTGGTGGTGGGCCGGGAAGCGCGGGCCCTCTACGTCTCTGCCGTCCAGGAAGGCTCCTGGGGTGACGAATGCCTGTTCGCCGAAACCCCTGACGAGGCCTACGAACTCCTCAGCGCCGAGCTTGAGCCGGGCGATCTGGTCCTCTTCAAGTCCTCCAACAGCGTGGGCCTGCGCCATCTGGGCGATCGGATAGCATTACCCCCACAAACCCCCCTGAACGCCGATGAAAGGAGCACACAGCTGTGATTGCACTTTTGATCGGCGCCGGGCTGGCCCTGCTTTGCGCCCTCGTCGGCACCCCGCTGTTCATCAGGCTGCTGGTCCGCCGCGGCTACGGCCAGTTCATCCGCGATGACGGACCCACGTCCCACCACACCAAGCGCGGAACGCCCACCATGGGCGGCACCGTGGTGGTAGCCGCCGTTCTGCTCAGCTACGGGCTCACACACCTCATCATGTTCCTGATGAACCCGGATTCCCCGGGGCCGTCCGCCTCCGCGCTGATCCTGCTGTTCCTCATGGTGGGCATGGGCCTCGTCGGGTTCCTCGACGACTTCATCAAGATCTCGCGACAGCGAAGCCTGGGCCTGGACGCCAAGGCCAAACTGATCCTGCAGGCCGCCGTTGGCGTCATCTTCGCCGTGCTGGCACTGAACTTCCCGGACGAATCCGGGCTCGCACCCGCCTCCACCAAGATCTCGCTGGTCCGTGACCTCCCGTGGCTCGACCTCGCCTTCGGCGGGACCGTCCTCGGGGCGATCCTCTTTGTGGTCTGGTCCAACCTGATCGTCACCGCCGCCACCAACGGCGTCAACCTCACCGACGGCCTGGACGGGCTGGCGGCCGGCGCCTCCGTCATGGTCTTCGGCGCCTACACCCTGATGGGTATCTGGCAGAGCAACCAGGCCTGCGGTTCGCCGCGGGAAGCCGGCAGCGGCTGCTACTCCGTCCGCGACCCCCTGGACCTCGCCCTGCTGGCGGCCATCATGAGCGCAGCCTTGGTGGGCTTCCTCTGGTGGAATACTTCGCCGGCCAAGATCTTCATGGGCGACACCGGTTCCCTGGCGATCGGCGGTGCCATCGCCGGGTTCGCGATCCTCTCGCGCACCGAACTGCTGCTGGGCATCATTGGCGGACTCTTCGTCCTCATCACCCTCTCCGTCATCATCCAGGTGGGCTACTTCAAGGCCACCGGTGGCAAACGTGTCTTCAAGATGGCTCCCCTGCAGCACCACTTCGAACTCAAGGGCTGGGCCGAAGTCACAGTGGTGGTCAGGTTCTGGATCCTCGGCGGCCTCTTCGTCGCCGTCGGGCTGGGTATCTTCTACGCTGAATGGGTTGTGCTGCTGTGACCGTTTCCCCCCGCCTGGAAAACCTCGTTACCTGGGACTCTGACTGGTCCGGGTTGCGCGTGGCAGTCACTGGCATCGGTGTCTCCGGCTTTGCCGCCGCGGACACCCTGATCGAACTGGGCGCCCGGGTAGTGGTGGTTGACGCCGCCACCAGCGACACCGCCAAGGCCTCGGCCGACACCCTGAAAATCGTCGGTGCTGCCGATGTCCTTCTCGGCGAGGAAGCTGTTACCCGCATTCCGCGGATCGACGGTGAACTTCCGGAACTGATCGTCACCTCGCCGGGCTGGCGTCCGGACCAGGCCCTGCTGGCTGCAGCGGCCCGGGCACACATCCCGGTCTGGGGCGACGTCGAACTTGCCTGGCGGGTCCGCCAGCGCGAGGGACGGAAGACCGCCGACTGGCTTGCCATCACCGGCACCAACGGCAAGACAACCACCGTGGGCCTCACCGAGTCCATGCTGCGGGCCGCAGGGCTGAAGGCGATCGCGGTGGGCAACGTGGGCAAGCCCATCCTTGACGCCATCCGGGAACCCGTCGAGTACGACGTCTTCGCCGTCGAACTCTCCAGCTTCCAACTGCACTGGGCGGAATCCCTGTCCCCGCTGGCCAGTGTGTGCCTCAACGTTGCCGAAGACCATGTGGACTGGCACGGCTCCTACGACTCCTACCTGGCGGACAAGGCCAAGGTCTACGAACAGACCCAAAAGGCCTGCATCTACAACGCCGAGCAGTTCGAAACCGAACGCATGGTGGAGAACGCCGACGTCGTGGAAGGGTGCCGCGCCATCGGCTTCACCACCGTCACTCCCGCGGTCAGCATGCTGGGCGTCGTGGAGGGTCTCCTGGTGGACCGCGCCTTCATTGAAGAGCGGCGGGACAGCGCCGCGGAACTCGCGGCCATGGCCGACCTCGGTCCGATCGCTCCCCGGCATATGGTGGCCAACGCGCTTGCGGCCGCGGGACTGGTCCGCGCCTACGGGGTGGATGCCGCTGCCGTCCGCCAGGGGATCCTGGACTACGTGCCCGGTGACCACCGCATCCAGCCTGTAGCCCGCCACGAAGGCGTGCTGTGGGTCAACGATTCCAAGGCCACCAACCCCCACGCCGCCGCAGCCTCACTGGCGGCTTTCACCAACGTCGTCTGGATTGCCGGCGGCCTCTCCAAGGGCGTCACCTACGACGACCTGGTCCGCGAGCAGGCCCACCGGCTCAAGGCCGTGGTACTGATCGGCACCGACTCCTCCGAGCTTGCCGGTGCCCTCCAGCGACACGCGCCGGATGTCCCCGTGATCGCGGCTGCGCCGGGTGACACTGAAGAGGTGCAGACTGCTGCAGCGGAAGGTGCCACCGGTACCCGTTCCCCCCTTGCCGGGGAACAGGTCATGTCCCTGGCCGTTGCGACAGCAGCCCAGCTGGCCGGCTCCGGCGATACTGTGCTGATGGCTCCGGCAGCTGCCTCCATGGATCAGTTCTCTTCCTACGCACACCGCGGCAACACATTCATCGAAGCTGTCCGCGGGCTGGTGGAAGGGCAGGCCAAGACCGGCGAGGAGTAAAAATGGTCAGCACGCCCACGCGCCGGCAACCAGCCGGGCGGCCAGGCCGTCCGGCCGGCACCGGCTCCACAGTCACGAAGGCGCAGCGCCCGGCACCTGTTACGGTCCGGCTCAGGAAGGCCTACCGCAGTTTCTGGTCAGCCCTTGAGGGCAACGGAACATCCCGTAACGGCTCCACGTATTACCTCATCCTCGGCTCCACCCTGGCACTGACGGCGATCGGGATCATGATGGTCCTGTCGGCCTCCAGCGTGGAGTCCATTGCCGCCGGAAAATCGCCTTACGGAGACGCCCTGAAGCAGGGCATGTTCGCGGGCATCGGCATCTTCACCATGTTCGTCCTGTCCAGGATCAACGTGGTGTGGCTCAAGCGCCTCGCCTGGCCCGCAATCATCGCCGCCATGGTCCTGCTGGCCCTGGTTCAGGTGGTGGGCGCGGAAGTCAACGGCAACAAGAACTGGATCGACCTCGGCGGCATCACCTTCCAGCCCTCCGAGGCGTCGAAGCTCGCCCTGGCACTCTGGATGGCCACTGTGCTGGCCATGAAGGCCAAGCTGCTGCGGCGCTGGCAGCACGTCTTTGTCCCTGCCATCCCGGTGGCCGTCATCGTCATCGGCCTGGTGCTGATCGGCAACGACCTCGGCACTGCCATGATCATCATGATGATCGCCGCCGCGGCGCTCTTCTTCGCGGGCGTGCCCCTGTACTTCTTCGGCATCGCCGGGCTGCTGGGCGCCGCCGGCGCGGCCATCATGGCCATCACCAGCTCCAACCGCATGTGCCGCATCACCTCCTGGTGGACGGGCGAGTCCTGCGCCGACGGCATCGATGCCAACTACCAGGCCACCAACGGTCTCTACGGGCTGGCTTCGGGGGGCTGGTTCGGCGTGGGGCTGGGACAAAGCCGGCAGAAGTACAGCTGGATCCCCGAAGCCCACAACGACTTCATCTTCGCCATCATCGGCGAGGAGCTGGGCCTGGTGGGCACCGTCGTCGTCCTCATCCTTTTTGCGATCCTCGGCGCGGCCATCTACCGCGTGGTGGTGGCCCAGGAAGACACCTTCCACCGCGTCCTTGCGGGCACCATCATGGTGTGGCTCCTGGGCCAAGCCACCGTGAACATGTCCGTGGTGACCGGCCTTATGCCCGTGATCGGCGTACCCCTGCCCTTCATCTCGTATGGCGGCTCCGCGCTGCTGATGTCCCTCTGCGCCATCGGCGTGGTGCTTTCCCTGGCCCGGGAACAGATGGCGCCTGCCATCCGTCCCAAACGGATGCTGAAGTTCAAGGCCACGGGGCGGGAGAAAGCCCCGCGGAATAAGAAGACTGCAAGAAAGCGTGCCTGATCCCACATGAACCCGAAGAACCCTTCCATCGTCCTGGCCGGCGGCGGCACAGCCGGCCATATCAGTCCGCTCCTTGCCATCGCCGCGGCCGTGAAGACCGCCTCGCCGGACGCCGCCATCCTCGCAGTCGGCACACCGTCCGGCATGGAAACCCGCCTCGTCCCGGCGGCAGGGATTGAACTGGCGACGATCGACCGGGTCCCGTTCCCGCGCAAACCGTCGGCCGACCTGTTGCGGCTTCCAGCCAGGCTCGCCGGCGCAGTCCGCCAGGCCGGAGACATCCTGGACCGGGCTGACGCCGATGTGCTGGTGGGTGTGGGCGGATACGTGTGCACGCCGATGTACCTCGCGGCCCGGAAGCGCCGGATCCCCATCGTCATCCACGAGGCGAATGCCCGTCCCGGGCTCGCCAACAGGGTGGGCGCACGGATGACTTCGCGGGTGGCCGTCGCCTTCGAAGGGACGCCGCTGCGGCACGCCGTGCATGTCGGCATGCCCATGCGGACAGAAATCTCGGGCCTGGACCGGAACGCTGCGCGGACCGCCGCCCGGGAAGCCCTCGGACTTGATCCGCAGCAGCCCACCCTCATCGTCACCGGTGGATCCTCCGGCGCCCAAAGCATCAACCGCACCATCGCTGCGTCCGTGGGGCAGCTGGCTGCCGCGGGGATTCAAACCCTGCACATCACCGGGCGCGGCAAGTCGGTCCTGGACGGGGATGGCCAGCCGCTGGCCGCGCCGGGCTACCGACAGGTGGAATACGTGGACGGGATGGAACTCGCCTACTCTGCGGCAGATGTGCTGCTGGCCCGCTCCGGCGCTGCGACCGTCTGCGAGGTGGCCGCTGTTGGCGTGCCGGCCGTCCTGGTGCCATTGCCGATCGGGAACGGGGAACAGGCCCTGAACGCCGCGGGCCTGGTGGCTGCCGGCGGTGCCCTGCTGGTCCAGGACCGCGACTTCACCGACGAATGGCTGGCCAAGGAACTCGTCCCGCTGGTCACCGACAAGGCACGGCTGGCCACCATGGAAGCCAACTCCTACCGGCTGGGTGTCCGTGACGCCGACCGGCGGATGGCTGCCCTCATCCTGGAAGCGGTGTCCGCATGAGCAACCATGACCTTTCCGGCAGCGAAACCCAGGGTTCCCTCGTGTCCCTGGGCCGGGTCCACTTCATCGGGGTGGGCGGAGTCGGCATGTCCGCCGTGGCCAGGATCATGGTGGCGCGCGGGGTCCCCGTCAGCGGATCCGATGCCAAGGACCTTTCTGTCATGCGCGACCTCGCCGTAAAGGGTGCCAGGATTGCCGTCGGTTACAAGGCCGGCAACCTGGGCGATGCCCAGACCGTCGTGGCGGGGTCGGCGATCAGGGCGGACAATCCAGAGCTGGCCGCGGCCCGGCAGGCCGGGCTGCCCGTGCTGCACCGGTCCGAAGCGCTGGCGGCCACGATGGGGGAGGACACGGTGGTGACCATTGCCGGTACCCACGGCAAGTCCACCACCACGTCGATGGTCACGGTTCTGCTCCAGGGCGCCGGCCTGGATCCATCTTTTGCCATCGGCGCCAACGTCCCTTCCCTGGGGGTTAATGCCGCGCATGGCACGTCAGGGATCTTTGTGGCGGAAGCCGACGAATCGGATGGTTCATTCCTGAACTACCGGCCTCAGATCGCCGTGGTGACCAACGTCGAAGCTGACCACCTGGACCACTACGGCACAGCCGAAGCCGTGTACGAGTCGTTCGACAAGTTCGCCGCCCTGCTGCCCGCCGACGGGCTCCTGGTGGCGTGTGCCGACGACCCCGGCGCCCGGGCACTGGCCGAGCGCACCCGCCAGGCGGGCAACACCCGAGTCCTGCTGTATGGCACCACCGGCGACGCCGACCTGAAGCTTCACGACGACGGCCCCGGCAGCGTTGCGGTATCCACCGCGGAAGGGCGGTTCGACCTCGCACTGCAGGTACCCGGCCGGCACAACGCGCTGAACGCGGCGGCCGCGTTCGCCGTCGCGCTTGAACTCGGCGTTGCACCCGGCGCCGCCGCGGCAGCCCTGGCCTCCTTCTCCGGCGCGTCCCGCCGGTTCGAGCTGAAGGGCGAAGCCCGCGGCGTGCGGGTGTTCGACGATTACGCCCACCATCCCACCGAGGTCCGCGCTGCGCTGACCGCCGCGCGCTCAGTCGCGGGGGAGCACAAGGTGCACGTGCTGTTCCAGCCGCACCTGTTCTCCCGCACCCGGGAATTTGCCCGGGAATTTGCTGAAGCTTTGACCCTGGCGGATACCGCGCTGGTCCTGGACATCTACGCTGCCCGTGAGGACCCCATCCCCGGCGTCACCAGCAAGCTCATTGCCGACCATATGGCCGGCCGGGGACGCCTGGTGAGCGCAGAAGAGGCCGTGGCCGCCGTCGCGCAGGCGGCCGCGGACGGGGACATTGTGCTGACCGCCGGCGCCGGCGACGTGACCGGATACGGTCAGCGGATCGTGGAGGCCCTGCGTGGCTAGCACGCGCCGTCCCACCTACACCCCGGCGGGCCGTAAAGGCACGGCGACCGGCGGGCAGAGCCAAACGGGTGCCGCAGGCTCCCCGGATGCGGACGAGGTGATCTCGGCGTCGCGGAGTGTGCCGGTCCAGACGTCGGAGAAGGCTTCCGCCCGCACCGGCGGGACAGGCGGCAGGAAAGCGCCCGCTGCTGATTCCGGCCCGGCCGCCAACGTCCTCGCCTTCCCGGAACCCAGGGGGAAGCGGCGCAGGCGGAGGTTGCTGTTGGTGGTGTGCACTGTGTGTGCGCTGGTGGCGGCCCTTCTGGCCGGTGCCGTGTACTCGCCGGTGCTGGCGCTGCGCACCATTACCGTGTCCGGCACGTCGCTGCTGACGCCTGCGCAGGTTCAGGCGGCGCTCGAACCGCTGCAGGGGAAGCCCCTGCCCCAGATCGGCGACGACGACGTCAGCCGGCTCCTCGAGCCACTGGTCCAGGTCAAGTCCGCGTCTGCCGAAGCCAGGCCGCCCTCCGGGCTTACCGTCACCGTGCACGAGCGGGTACCCGTGGCCCTGGTCAAGCAGGGGGAGCAGTACCAATTGGTGGACGTGGACGGCGTGCAGCTGGCCACCACCGCGGACCCGGCGTCCGTATCCCTGCCCCTGATCGACGGCGGCGCCGGTGCCATTGGACAGGACCTGTTCAAGGCCACCGCCGCTGTGCTGGGTGCCCTTCCCGCGGATGTCCTGGCGAAGTTGTCGAACGCTTCCGCCAAGTCCGTTGATGCTGTGGAGCTCAAGCTGGTGGACGGCCAGACCATCGTGTGGGGCAACGCCTCGGAGAAGGAACTCAAGGCCAAGGTGCTGGCTGCGCTGCTGAAGGTTCCCGCGGATTCGAAGAACCCCGTGCAGGTCTACGACGTCAGTGTTCCGCGGCATCCGGTGACACGGTGAGCGGCTTTCTTTCCGGTATTAATCCGACACGCGGACCCGGTTATTGAATGTGGGAACCAGAGGAAATACCGTCACAGACATGAGTTACTTGACATAACTATAACCTTCAACTCGAAGGTTAAGGTTACAGGCTTCAAGCTCACCATCAGTTTTTCGCAATAAGACACGAACAAGGGACACGTAACGTGGCAGCTCCGCAGAATTACTTGGCCGTCATCAAAGTCGTCGGCATCGGCGGCGGTGGCGTGAACGCAGTCAACCGCATGATCGAGGTCGGCCTCCGAGGTGTTGAATTCATCGCCATCAACACCGACGCCCAGGCACTGCTGATGAGCGACGCCGACGTCAAGCTCGATGTCGGCCGGGAACTGACCCGCGGCCTCGGAGCCGGCGCCAATCCGGAGGTGGGCAAGCAGGCCGCCGAGGACCACGCCGACGAAATCGAGGAAGTGCTGCGGGGAGCCGACATGGTCTTCGTGACCGCCGGCGAAGGTGGCGGAACCGGCACCGGCGGCGCGCCCGTCGTCGCCCGCATTGCGCGCTCCCTTGGCGCCCTGACCATTGGTGTCGTTACCCGTCCCTTCACCTTCGAAGGCCGCCGCCGCGCGGGCTCCGCCGAATCCGGCATCGACGCGCTGCGCGACGAAGTGGACACCCTGATCGTGATCCCCAACGATCGCCTTCTGTCCATCAGTGACCGCAACGTCTCGGTCCTCGACGCTTTCCGCTCAGCCGACCAGGTGCTGCTGTCCGGCGTCCAGGGCATCACCGACCTCATCACCACCCCGGGCCTGATCAACCTCGACTTCGCCGACGTCAAGTCGGTCATGCAGGGTGCCGGCTCCGCGCTCATGGGCATCGGCTCCGCCCGTGGCGAAGACCGCGCCGTCAAAGCCGCAGAGCTTGCCATCGCTTCGCCGCTGCTGGAGGCCTCCATCGACGGCGCCCACGGTGTGCTGCTGTCCATCCAGGGTGGCTCGGACCTCGGCCTGTTCGAGATCAACGAAGCCGCGCGCCTGGTCCAGGAAGTTGCCCACCCCGAGGCGAACATCATCTTCGGTGCCGTGATCGATGACGCCCTCGGCGACGAAGCGAGGGTCACCGTCATCGCAGCAGGCTTCGACGACGTCAAGGCCACTTCGCCGTCCATGGATCAGTCCCAGCCGCAGGCGCAGGCTGCGCCGCAGCGGCCCGCAGCACCTGCGCCGTCGCAGGCACCGTCCGCCGGTAACCACCAGGGCGGCGGCCACCAGCCCAACGTCCAGCCGGTCCACGCAGGCGTCGGCGCCGCGGGCCTGAGCAACTGGGGCCAGCAGCGCCCCACTGCAGTACCGGCAGATTCCGGTTTCGACGTGGACCTGCCGTCCGTAGTGGAGCCGGACCTTACCGGCAACCACCAGGACGACCTGGATGTCCCCGACTTCCTGAAGTAGGCAGCGGCTTGTTCCACTGGCGGGCCGGCATCCTTCCGGGGGTGTCGGCCGCTTTTACGAACAGCGACGCCGGCAACCTGGCACTCCATGTCGGTGACGATCCCGAAGCGGTTCGGCAACGCAGGGCGCGGCTCGAGCGGGAGATCGGCGTCAGCACCGGCAGCCTCCGGTTCATGAACCAGGTCCACGGAACGGACGTGGTGCTGATGGACTCCATCAGTCCTGCCCCCGAGGCGGACGCGATGGTGTCACGCGGCACTCCGCTGGCGGTGATGGTGGCAGATTGCATCCCCGTAATCCTGGCCGGTGTGTCAACCGATGGACCGGTCCTGGCGGTGGCCCACGCCGGCCGCCCCGGCCTCGCCAGTGGAGTCATCCCCGCGACACTGGAGAGCATGGCCTCATTGGGGGCCACCGGCATCCGGGCCTGGCTTGGACCTTCGATTTGCGGACGCTGCTACGAAGTCCCCGGTGCCATGCAGGAGGAAGTCGTGGCCGCAGTGCCTGCCGCCCGGAGCACAACCTCCTGGGGGACTCCCGGCCTCGACCTGCCGGCCGGTGCACGGAGCCAGCTGGAAAACGCCGGCGTGACTGTTGAATACAGCGGGCCCTGCACCCTCGAGACGCCGTCACTGTACTCCTATCGCCGGGACCGCCACACCGGCCGTTTTGCAGGTTTGGTGTGGTGCCATGAATGACGCCGTAACCGCCGGTGATGCCCGCCTCCGCGAACTCGCCGGGCGGCTGGAGGCCGTACGGGAGCGCATCGCCAGGGCAGTCGGGTCGGCCTCGCGCGAAGGCCAGCCGCCCAGGCTGATCGTCATCACTAAGTTCCATCCGGCAGATGACATCCGCCGCCTCGCCGCCCTGGGCGTCACCGACGTCGGCGAGAACAGGGACCAGGAGGCCGCTGCCAAGGCCGCCGAGCTGGCTGGGGCCGGCCTGGCCTGGCATTTCGTCGGCCAACTGCAGACCAAGAAGGCCAAGTCCGTGGTGCGCTATGCAGCTGCTGTCCACTCGGTGGACCGGCCCCAGCTCGTTGACGCGCTGGCCAAAGGGGTGCTGAACGAACAGGACGCCACGGGGCGGGCGCCGCTGGACTGCTTCATCCAGGTCAGCCTGGAGGACGACGCCGGAGCGCACCGGGGCGGCGCGTTGCCCGCCGACGTTCCGGCCCTGGCCGATCGGATCGCCGCTGCGGAAGGGTTGCGCCTGGCAGGTGTCATGGCGGTGGCTCCGCTCGGTGCCGCGCCGGAACCGGCCTTCGAAAAGCTCGCCCGGGTGTCTGAACTGCTGGTGCAGGCCCACCCGGCGGCATCCGGCATTTCGGCCGGTATGAGCCAGGACCTTGAAGCTGCGATCAAATTTGGGGCGACACACCTGCGGATCGGTTCCGATATTCTCGGATCGCGTCCGGCCGTGGGGTAGCGTCGGGACTGTTGGAAGTGATGGGCGGGGGACTCCAGTGCTGTCAAGTCATTGGGCGGCCCGCTTACGGGACACGATTAGGAGTCGACCATGGCCGGCGCTCTGCGCAAGACAATGATCTATCTTGGGCTCGCCGACGGCGATGAGCATTACGAGTCCGAGCAACTGAACACACGTAAGGATGAGGACGAAACAATGGAAGCAGACCGCGAGGAACGCCGTGCTCCTGCACCCGTCCGCGAGGTCAGCCGTGAAACGTCCTACACCCCTGAAGAGGAATACCGCGCCCCAGTGACTCCCATCAAGCGTGCGGCTTCCAGCCGCGAAGAGACCTCAGGCCTCCGCCAGATCACCACTATCCATCCCCGCTCCTACAACGATGCCAAACTCATCGGTGAGAGCTTCCGGGACGGCATTCCGGTGATCATGAACGTCACCGACATGGGTGAGTCGGATGCCAAGCGGTTGGTGGACTTCTCCGCCGGGCTGGTGTTCGGCCTGCGTGGCAGCATCGAACGGGTCACCAACAAGGTATTCCTTCTGTCGCCGTCCTACGTTGAGGTCATCGGCGATGACAAGAAGGCCAGCGACACCCAGGCCAGCTTCTTCAACCAGAGCTGACCCGCAGACGTTGAACGGATGCCAGGCAGGGACACCTGTCTGGCATCTGTGCTGAAATAGACACAACACATCGGCGCCACCGCGGCATCGGCTTTTTGAACATGGAGATATGAGTTAAGGCATGGGAATTGTTTTCGGACTTGTCTATCTCGCGCTCCTGCTGTTTTTTGTTGCCCTGATCATCCGCCTGGTATTCGACTGGGTGCAGATGTTCGCCCGGGAATGGCGGCCGCGCGGCGTTGCCCTGGTGGTGGCGCACGCTGTGTACTCCATCACGGACCCGCCCCTGAAAGTGCTCCGCCGGCTGATCCCGCCGCTGCGTTTGGGCGGCATCTCGCTGGACCTCGGATTCCTGATCCTCTTCATCGCGGTCAGCATTGCGATGGGAATCACCAGAAGCTTCGCCTGATTCAAAGATTTACACCCATGCAACGCAGGACGGTGCCACCGGGACCGGATAGTGTGAAGCAGGGAAACTCGAGTTTGACACTGCAGTGTTGAATTAGAGATAGCAGACCAAATTTAGGTACCGTAGTTTTGACGGCCGGAAGGCCTACTGACTAACCAGACCAGTGAGGTGACCAGATGGCTTTGACGCCAGAAGACGTTGTCAACAAGCGCTTTCAGCCGACCAAGTTCCGCGAGGGCTACGACCAGGACGAAGTTGATGACTTCCTGGACGAGATCGTCGTTGAACTTCGCCGCCTGAACCAGGAGAACGACGAGCTCCGTAAGAAGCTCGCCGACGCTGGTTCCAGCGTTCCGGCAACCGCCGCTGCCGCCCCCGTGGTGGAGAAGGTTCCCGCGCCCGTCAAGGCTGACAAGGACGAAGCCCGCGAAAAGGCCGAAGCTGAGGCCAAAGCTGCCGAGGCGAAGAAGAAGGACGTCCAGCCGGCCGCTCCCGCCGCCGCAGCCCCTGCTGCTGCAGCGGCTTCCACGTCCACTCCCTCCGCTGAATCCGCTGCCGGCCTGCTGGCCATGGCGCAGCAGATGCACGACCGCCACGTTGCCGACGGCCAGTCGCAGAAGGACAAGATCATCGCCGAGGCGCAGATCGAAGCCAGCAGCCTCGTCAATGACGCCCAAGAAAAGTCCCGCAAGATCCTCGGTGCACTCGAGCAGCAGCGCTCCGTCCTGGAACGCAAGGTGGAGCAGCTCCGCGGCTTCGAGCGCGACTACCGCTCACGCCTGAAGGCCTACATCGAAGGCCAGCTGCGCGATCTGGATGCCCGCGGCTCCGTGGCGACGCCGGAAGTCAGCGAAGCCAACTAGCACGTACAGCACGTATTCTGAAAGCCGGTGGCTGAGGATTCCTCGGCCACCGGCTTTTGGCATTGACCCCGGTTTTACGAATGAAAGCACCATGACTGACGAACTTGCCGCCGGCGCTGCACGCCCTGTCCCGCCGTCACCCCGCCCACGACGCGGGGTGCTGCTGTCCTTCTTCGCCGGATTCGCAGTATTTGCCTACGTCTTTGACCAGCTGACCAAGATGTGGGTGACGTCCTCCATGGTGGAGGGCGAACGCATCCCGGTCCTGCCGCCGCTCCTGCACTGGTATTTCATCCGAAACTCCGGCGCAGCCTTCTCCATCGGTGAGAACGTCACGTGGGTGTTTTCCATCATCATGGCCGCCGTCGCCGTCGCCATCCTCTTCCAGGTCCGGAAGTTGGGGTCTGTCTGGTGGGCCCTTGCGCTGGGCCTGCTGCTGGGCGGGGCGCTCGGCAACCTGACGGACCGGCTCTTCCGGGAACCCTCGTTCGGCATGGGCCATGTGGTGGACTTCATCCAGCTGCCCAACTTCGCCATCTTCAACATCGCCGATTCCGCGGTGGTGTCCGCCGTGGCCATCATCTGCATCCTGACTCTTCGCGGCATTTCCCTTGATGGAACACGGGTGCATGCCGAGCGGAAGGGCACGGACGCCGATGCCTGAGCAGATCGTCGTCACGGAAGAATACGGTGGGACCCGCGCGGATGCGGGCCTTGCAGCCATCATGGGCATTTCGCGCTCAGCCGCCGCCGCCCTGATCGCGGAAGGGCACGTGCTCAGCCGGGGTAAAGCCCTTGGCAAGTCAGCGAAACTGGCGGCCGGCGACACGCTGGAGGTCACCATTCCGGAGCGGCGTGATCCGCTGGAAGTCGTGGAGGAAATTGTGGAAGGCCTGAAGATCCTGCTCGACGACGACGATTTCGTCGTCGTCGATAAACCGGTGGGGGTTGCCGCGCACCCTTCTCCCGGCTGGGTGGGGCCCACCGTGGTGGGTGGGCTGGCCGGTGCCGGCTACCGCATCTCCACGTCGGGTTCGCCGGAACGGGCCGGGATTGTGCACCGGCTCGACGTCGGGACGTCCGGTGTGATGGTGGTGGCCAAATCCGAGAGGGCCTACACGGCCCTCAAACGTGCGTTCAAGGAGCGGACGGTGGACAAGGTATACCACGCCGTGGTCCAGGGCCTGCCGGATCCCCTGACCGGAACCATCGATGCACCCATCGGCCGCCACCCGGGGCACGACTGGCGGTTTGCCGTGACGGAAGAGGGCCGGCCGTCCGTGACCCACTATGAGGTACTGGAAGCCTTTGGCAAGGCGTCCCTCGTGGAAGTGCACCTCGAGACCGGCCGCACGCATCAGATCCGCGTCCATTTCTCCGCACTCCGCCATCCCTGCGCCGGCGACCTCACGTACGGCGCGGATCCGCGCCTGGCTGCAACCCTTGGGCTCACGCGGCAGTGGCTCCATGCACGGGAACTCGGCTTCGACCACCCCGTGACGGGTGAGCGGGTGCGCGTGACCAGCGACTATCCCCAGGACCTGGCCTTCGCCCTCGACGTGCTCGCCTCGGGACAGGCCTGAACTGGATCATCCTGGCAGGGCCGTAACCGGGCAGCGCATAGAATAGTCCGGTGACTTCCAGCAATGATTCGTTTGTCCACCTGCACACCCACACCGAATATTCCATGCTGGATGGAGCCGCCCGGCTGGGGGAGCTGTTCGACGAAACCGAACGGCTGGGCATGCCGGCGCTGGCCACTACGGACCACGGCTACCTGTTCGGTGCGTTCGACTTCTGGCAGAAAGCCCAGGCCAAGGGCATCAAACCGATCATCGGCGTCGAAGCCTATGTGACTCCCGGAACCGCCCGCGGGGACAAAACCCGCGTCCGCTGGGGCGAGGAGAACCAGCGCAAGGACGACATCTCCGGTGGCGGTTCGTATACCCACATGACGCTCCTGAGCTACAACAACGTGGGCATGCGGAACCTGTTCCGGGCATCCTCCATCGCCTCGTTGGATTCTGTCTTCGGTAAGTGGCCGCGGCTCGACCGGGAACTGCTCAACACCTACTCCGAGGGCCTCATCGCCACCACCGGTTGCCCTTCCGGGGAGGTCCAGACCCGGCTGCGCCTGGGACAGTACCGCGAGGCCGTGGAAGCCGCCGCGGAATTCCGGGACATCTTCGGTGCCGAGAACTACTTTTGCGAACTGATGGACCATGGCCTGGACATCGAGCGGCGCGTCACCGGTGACCTGCTGCGGCTGGCCAAGGAACTGAACCTGCCGCTGGTGGCCACCAACGACCTCCACTACACGCACGAGCACGACGCGAAGGCGCATGAGGCGCTGCTGGCCATCCAGTCAGGTTCGACCCTGCTGGAGCCCACCTACGACAACGGCGGCTCCCGGTTCGCCTTCTCCGGCAGCGGCTACTACCTGAAGTCCCCGCAGGAAATGCGCGAACTCTTCCGCGACCACCCCGAGGCCTGCGACAACACGCTGCTCATCGCCGAGCGGTGCGAAGTGTCGTTCAACACGAACGCCAACTTCATGCCGCGGTTCCCCTGCCCGCCGGGCGAGGACGAAACCTCGTGGCTGGTCAAGGAAGTGGACCTGGGCCTGCAGTACCGGTACCCCAAGGGCATCCCGGACGAGGTCCGCAAGCAGGCGGACTACGAGCTGGGCGTCATCACCTCGATGGGCTTCCCCGGCTACTTCCTTGTGGTGGCGGACTTCATCAACTGGGCCAAGAACAACGGCATCCGCGTCGGCCCCGGCCGTGGCTCCGGTGCAGGATCCATGGTGGCGTACGCCATGCGGATTACGGACCTCGACCCGTTGCGGCACGGCCTGATCTTCGAACGCTTCCTTAACCCGGACCGCGTGTCCATGCCCGACTTCGACGTCGACTTCGATGACCGGCGCCGCTCCGAAGTCATCGACTACGTGACGCGCAAGTACGGCGACGAGCGCGTGGCCATGATCGTGACCTACGGCACCATCAAGACCAAGCAGGCTCTCAAGGACTCTTCGCGCGTGCTGGGCTACCCGTTCAGCATGGGGGAGCAGCTCACCAAGGCCCTGCCCCCGGCCGTCATGGCCAAGGACATTCCGCTGGCAGACATCCAGAACCCGGAATCAAAAAGGTACGGCGAAGCAGGGGACTTCCGGCAGCTTGTCAGCACGGATCCGGAGGCCGCCAAGGTCTTCGAGACGGCCCTGGGCATTGAGGGCCTGAAACGCCAGTGGGGCGTGCACGCCGCCGGCGTCATCATGTCCTCAGACCCGATCATCGACGTCATCCCCATCATGCGCCGCTTCCAGGACGGCCAGGTGATCACCCAGTTCGACTACCCCACGTCCGAGGGCCTGGGCCTGATCAAGATGGACTTCCTGGGCCTGCGTAACCTGACGATCATTTCCGACGCCCTCGAGAACATCAAGATGAACCGCGGCATCGACCTGGACCTCGAGAACCTGGAGCTCGACGACGCGCCGTCCTACGAGCTCCTGGCCCGCGGCGACACCCTGGGCGTGTTCCAGCTCGACGGCGGACCCATGCGGTCCCTGCTCAAGCTGATGAAGCCTGACAACTTCGAAGACATTTCCGCTGTCCTTGCGCTCTACCGGCCGGGTCCCATGGGTGCCAACGCGCACACCGATTACGCGCTCCGCAAGAACGGCATCCAGGAAGTCATCCCCATCCACCCGGAACTGGAGGAACCCCTCAAGGAGATCCTCGGTGGGACCTACGGCCTGATCGTGTACCAGGAGCAGGTTATGGCCGTGGCGCAGAAGCTGGCAGGCTACTCGCTGGGCCAGGCAGACATCCTCCGCCGCGCCATGGGCAAGAAGAAGAAATCGGAACTGGACAAACAGTTCGCCGGCTTCTCCCAGGGCATGCAGGACAACGGCTACTCCATGGCGGCCGTGAAGACGCTCTGGGACATCCTGCTCCCGTTCTCGGACTACGCTTTCAACAAGGCCCACTCGGCCGCCTACGGCGTTATTTCGTACTGGACCGCCTACCTGAAGGCGCACTACGCACCCGAATACATGGCTGCGCTGCTGACGTCGGTGGGTGACGACAAGGACAAGTCGGCCATCTACCTCAACGAGTGCCGTCGCATGGGCATCACCGTCCTGCCACCGGACGTCAACGAATCGGCCCTGAACTTCACCCCGGTGGGTACGGACATCCGCTTCGGCATGGGCGCCATCCGCAATGTCGGCGTCAACGCCGTGGAGGCCATGGTTTCCGCCCGCGAGAGCGAGGGCGCCTACACGTCCTTCAAGGACTACCTGATGAAGGTACCGGCGGTGGTCTGCAACAAACGGACCATCGAGTCGCTGATCAAGTCCGGCGCATTCGACTCCCTGGGCCACCACCGACGCGCGCTGGCGATGATCCACGAAGAAGCCATCGACTCCGTGATCACGCTGAAGCGCAACGAGGCGATCGGCCAGTTCGACCTCTTCGCAGGCTTCGAGGAGGCTGAGTCCGAAGCGTCGTTGAGCATCGAGATCCCGGACCTGCCCGAGTGGGAGAAGAAGGACAAGCTCTCGTTCGAGCGCGACATGCTGGGGCTTTACGTCTCGGACCACCCGCTCCAGGGCCTGGAAGGGGTCCTGAGCCAGCACGCAGAAATGAGCATCACCACCATCCTGGGTGAAGACGGGCCGCAGGACGGTGCCATCCTCACCATCGCGGGCATGATCACCTCGCTCAGCCGCAGGATTGCCAAAGCCAGCGGCAACGCCTACGCACGCGCCGAGGTGGAGGACTTGGGTGGTTCCATCGAGGTCATGTTCTTCGGCCAGGTCTACGGACCCATCGCGTCAGTGCTTGCTGAGGACCTGATCGTGGTGGTGAAGGGCCGCCTGCAGAAACGCGACGACGGTGCCATCACCCTGAACTGCATGGAACTGTCCGTCCCGGACCTCAGTGAAGGCCTGAACGGCCCCCTGGTCATCACCATGCAGACGCACAAGGCCACCGAGGCTGTGGTGACCGAACTCGGCGATGTGCTCCGGACCCACCGGGGCAATTCCGAGGTCCGGCTGCACCTCCAGGGCGACACCCGCACGGAGGTCATGGGCCTGCCTGTGCACCTGCGGGTCAATCCAAGCCCCTCGCTGTTCGGCGACCTGAAAGTCCTCCTGGGCCCCGCCTGCCTGGACGCCTAGGTGATCTTCCAGCAGGGAAGCACGACGGCGGAAGTCGCCTTCCGCCGTCGTCCGCCCTGCTGCGGGAGGTGTGTTTGCCGGGGCTAGATTTCGTAGTCGAGGGGGATGGGCTGGCCGTAACCCCCGGCGTGGTACAGCAGGGGCGTGCCTTCGCCGCCCACCTGGCCATCGACCACCTGGACCACCACCACGGCGTTGTTTTCGAAGGACAGGCGCATCTGCACCTCGCCGATCAGCCAGCCCGCAACGTCCTTCAGCACGGGGACCCCGTGCGGCCCCGTTGCCCAGTGGTCGCCCTCGAAACGGTTGCCGGCGGCTGAGAACCGTGCGGCCAGCTGCTGGTTTTCGAGCCCCAGCATGTGGACTCCGATGTACGTGGTGTTGGCCACGGCCGGCCAGGAACGCGAACTGCGGGCCATGTTGAAGGTGAAGCGTGGCGGCTGGGCGGAGAGCGACGCCACTGACGTTGCCGTGAAGCCGTAGGGCTCGTCCTGGTAGTTGACCGTGATGATGGCCACCCCGGCTGCGTGGCGCCGGAACATTTCCCTGAACGTCCGCTCGAACGGCGCGCTGTTGTCGGTCACCCGTGACTCCTGAATGGTGGATGGGCAGTTGCTTGTTCCCTAACCCTATTGTCCGCCTTCCCCGGGAGGGCAACATTCCGACACTGGCGGGAGGTCAGCAACCCGTAGCTGGGCCGCGGTATACCGGCAGGAACATTTGTTAAGGTTTGTGGCATGACACTCATATCCCGCCGGGACCGGCCGCGCCTGCCGTGGGCCCTCTTCGCCATTCCTGCGGTTGCCGGCATTCCCGCCGGAATCCTTTGGTGGCTGCTGGCACCGGGCGGCCTCAACCTGATCACCCGGGACCCAGCGCTGGCTACCGGCTCCAACCCGTCCGTCTGGCTGCCGAGGGACCTCACGCTCGCCGGCCTGATGGTCCTCGCCGGTTGCCTTCTTGCGGTCTTCCTGGCCGACCGCCGGCGCCCCCGGCCGGAGGCGTCCTTGGTGCTGGGCCTGGCCGGAGCGCTGGTTGGCAGCCTCCTGGCCTGGCAGGCCGGGATGGTGGCCGGACGGCTCTGGGGCGCTCCGGTGGACACGTCCCTGAACGCAAGCCTGGCGTTCTCCCTCCGCGCACTGCCGGTGCTGCTCCTGTGGCCGGCTGCCACCGCCATTTCCGTATTTGTCCTGGAGCTCCTGGAACAGCTTGGCCGGAAGCCCCGCGCCGGGAACCTGCTGGAGGACGCGGCTGGCAGCGGCGGCCGCGGCGCCCCGTAAAATGGTCCGGTGACCATTTCATCGGAGTTCCCCGCCACCCCCGCCACTGCCCTGAACTTCCGGACGGTGGACGTCCGGGGACGCAACCTGACCCTCGCCGGGCTCCGCGCGGCAGTGCCCCGTGCGCAGGCACAGACGGTGGCCAACGCCGAAGAGAAGGTCCTCGACATCATCGGCGCCGTCCGCGCGCGCGGGTTCGAGGCGCTGGCTGAGCTGGCACTTCGGTTCGACGGTGTGGAGCAGGCCCACCCCCGGGTTCCCGCGGAGGCGCTCGACTCGGCGCTGGACAACCTGGACCCCGCCGTACGGAAGGCACTCGAGGAATCCATCCGGCGGGCCCGCATCTTCGCTGACGGCCAGCGTCCCCGCAATGTCGACGTCGAACTCGGCGATGGCGCCCTGGTCAGCCAGAACTGGGTTCCAGTGGCACGCGTGGGCCTCTACGTGCCCGGCGGCCTGGCCGTCTATCCGTCGTCGGTCATCATGAACGTGGTGCCCGCACTGGCCGCCGGTGTGGAATCCATCGCCCTGGCGTCGCCGCCGCAGAAGGAGTTCGGCGGCCTGCCGCACCCCACCATCCTTGCTGCAGCCGCCCTGCTGGGAATCACTGAGGTGTACGCCATCGGCGGAGCACAGGCGATCGCAGCCTTCGCCTACGGCGTTGATGCCACGGTGGCCGGTCCGGCCCTGGAACCCGTGGACGTGGTGACGGGGCCAGGCAACATCTTTGTCGCCACTGCCAAGCGCCTGGTAAAGGGTGTGGTGGGCATCGATTCCGAGGCTGGCACCACCGAGATCGCAATCCTCGCTGACTCCACTGCGCAGCCTGCCCTGGTTGCTGCCGACCTGATCAGCCAGGCAGAACACGACCCCCAGGCGGCGTCGGTCCTGATCACGGATTCGGAGGATCTGGCCGCTGCCGTGCGTGCGGAGCTGGACGTGCAGGCCGCATCCACCAGGCATTCCGACCGTGTCCGCGAGGCCCTGTCCGGCCCGCAATCGGGCGTGGTGCTGGTGGACGGCCTGGAACAGGGCATCGCGGCCTGTGACGCCTATGCGGCCGAGCACCTGGAGATCATGACCAAGGACGCTTCTGCCGTTGCGGCGCGGATCAGGAACGCCGGGGCAATCTTCGTGGGGGACTACAGTCCGGTCAGCCTTGGCGACTACTGCGCCGGCTCCAACCACGTGCTCCCCACCAGCGGAACGGCGGCCTTCTCCTCCGGCCTCAACGTCACCACGTTCCTGCGGGCAATTCAGGTAGTGAACTACAGCCGGGACGCCCTTGCCGAGGTCAGCAGCCACATCGTAAACCTGTCGCGCGCGGAGGACCTGCCCGCCCACGGTGACGCGGTCACGGCGCGTTTCCCGGGTGCGGCAAGCTAAGCCACCAAGGGGCTCTGGCACTACATGTAGTTATGGCCTGCACTACATGTAGTAATGACACGCTTGTTATTCACCTGCCGGCCGCCGTAAACTGGAGGCTGCGGCAGTGATGCCGCCAACCTGTGCCACCATAGTCTTCACCTGCCGAATACCAATTCCACAGTCCCCGAAGGGACCCTGCGAGAGAGGGACGCCATGTACTGTCCGTTCTGCCGCAATCCCGACTCCCGGGTGGTGGACAGCCGGATGGCTGACGACGGGTCCGCCATCCGCCGGCGCCGCCAGTGCCCGGAGTGCGGGCGCAGGTTCACCACCGTGGAGACCACCAGCCTGTCGGTTATTAAAAGGTCCGGTGTGGGCGAGCCCTTCAGCCGCAGCAAGGTCATCAACGGGGTCCGCAAGGCATGCCAGGGGCGCCCCGTGAGTGAAGACGACCTCGCCATGCTGGCGCAGGAAGTGGAAGAGCAGATCCGCGCTTCCGGCGCCGCGGAAATCGACGCCCATGAGGTGGGCCTGGTCATTCTTGGTCCGCTGCAAAAGCTGGACGAGGTCGCCTACCTTCGCTTCGCGAGCGTCTATCAGGCCTTCGAATCCCTTGAGGACTTTGAGGCAGCCATCGCCCAGCTCCGCCACGAGGCGCAGGAAGATGCCACGGAAAGTCCTGCCACGCCGCGGAAGCCGGAAAAGACTTCCCTATAAGACTTCCGGCGGCAGCTGCGGAGGGGAAGCCGCAGCTGCCGCCGGTACCCCCAACGGCGCGGCCTGACCAGCCGTGAATGTCCGGTGCGGCGTCGCGGCGGGGCATTAATTCGCGGTACACCTAAACGCAGAACACCAAACGCAGAACACCCCTTCCGGATCCGGAAGGGGTGTTCTGCGTTGGCCGGACTGCCCGGCGTCGCGGTGCAGCTTACTTGGTGAGCTTGTGCTGCAGCGCTATCTCCACGGCGGCGCCCACAATTCCGGCTTCGTTCCGGAGCACCGCCGGGACAATCGGCGTGCGGAGCTTGAGGTTGGGCAGGTATTCATCGGCACGCTTTGAGATGCCGCCGCCAACAATGAACAGTTCGGGGGAGAACAGGAACTCAACGTGGGAGAAGTAGCGCTGCAGCAGCACGCTGTATTCGTCCCAAGACAGCCCGTCCCGCTCACGTGCCACGGCGGACGCCTTGGTCTCTGCATCGAAACCGTCCACCTCCAGGTGGCCCAGCTCGGCGTTCGGGACGAGCTTGCCGTCGAAAATGAAGGCCGAGCCGATGCCGGTGCCAAGCGTGATGACCAGGACCGTTCCCTTGACGCCTTCGCCCGCGCCGTAGCGGGCTTCCGCGAGTCCGGCGGCATCGGCGTCGTTGATTACCTCAACCGGGCGGCCAAGCCGGGCGGTGAGGAGGGCATCGATGTCCGTGTCGAGCCAGCTCTTGTCCACGTTCGCGGCGGAGTGGACCACGCCGTGCTGGATGATGCCGGGGAAGGTCACGCCGACCGGCGAGCCGGCCTCCGGGGCCTCGGGACGGGCTGAGAGCTCTGCCACTACCAGTGCCACGGCCTCGGCCACGGCTTCGGGGGTGGCCGGCTGGGGGGTGGGAACCCGGAACCGGTCGCCCAGGAGCTTGCCCTTTTTCAGGTCGACGATGCCGCCCTTGATTCCCGTGCCTCCGATGTCGATGCCGATCAGCGGGGCGTTCTTGTGCGACTTCTCGTCTTTCTTGGCCAATGGGTTTCCGTTCGTGGCAGGGGACGGGCAGGGAGTGGGGTGCCGTGCGGTTTGCAGCTCTCGCGGGCCGGTGCGGCCGCAGTGCGGGCGTTACGGCAGGGTAAGGATTTCGGCGCCGCTTTCGGTGACGAGGAGGGTGTGCTCGAACTGGGCGGTGCGCTTGTGGTCTTTGGTGACGACTGTCCAGTCGTCGGCCCACATGTCCCATTCCACGGTGCCCAGTGTGAGCATCGGTTCGATGGTGAAGACCATGCCGGCTTCGATGACGGTGTTGTAGGCCGGGGCGGCGTCATAGTGGGGGATGATCAGCCCGGTGTGGAAAGCCTCGCCCACGCCGTGCCCGGTGAAGTCCCGGACCACACCGTAGCCGAAGCGCTTGGCGTAGGACTGGATGGCGCGGCCAATGACGTTGATTTCGCGGCCCGGGGCAACGGCTTTGATGGCCCTGTTCAGGGATTCCTGTGTCCGTTCCACCAGCAGCCGGGAATCCTCATCCACGTCGCCCACCAGGAAGGTGTAGTTGGTGTCGCCGTGGACGCCATTGATGAAGGCGGTGATGTCGATGTTGATGATGTCGCCGTCCTGGACCACCGTGCTGTCCGGGATGCCGTGGCAGATAACCTCGTTCAGCGAAGAGCACAGGGACTTGGGAAAGCCGCGGTAGCCGAGCGTGGAGGGGTAGGCGTTGTGGTCGAGGAGGAACTCATGGCCCACCTTGTCCAGCTGGTCGGTGGTGACGCCGGGCTCAATGTGTTTTCCCACCTCGACGATGGCTTGCGCCGCGATCTTCCCGGCGATGCGGATCTTCTCGATGGTCGCCGCGGATTTTACTTCGGAGCCGGTGAATTTGGCCGGGGCGGGTTTGCCCACGTACTCCGGACGGGGGATGGACGCCGGGACGGGACGCTGCGGGCTGACGGTACCGGGGGTGAGGGTGCCGATGGGTGCAGTCGAGGCAAGGGAAGGCATAGATTGATCATATAAGGCACCACAGAACGCCTAACAACCGCGAAGCCGGGCACGCCGCCGTAAGAATCAACGTTACGCGGATCACGTTCCGGATGCGCCGGCCGAACCGAGGAGCAGCAATGCCTGAGTACTGGTACAACGTCAATACCCACGAGGTCGAAGAGGACAGGCTTTCCGACTGGAGCCAGCTGATCGGGCCCTACAAGACAAGGGAAGAAGCCGAGCACGCGATTGAAAAGGTCCGCGCCCGCAATGAGGCCTGGGAAAAGGGCGACGACGACTGACGGGCAGGCGTCCGCCCCCAGCAGGTGCCGGCCTAGAAAGAGTGCTCGGGGCCGGGGAACTGCCCGGTCCGGACATCGTTGCCGTACTCCGTGGCCGCGTCGAGGAGCGTACTGCGCAGGTCCGCGTACTGCTTGACGAACTTCGCCATCCGGCCGCCGCGGAGTCCGGCCATGTCCTGCCACACGAGCACCTGGCCGGTGGTTTCCTTGCCCGCGCCGATGCCTACGGTGGGAACGTCGACGGCGGCATCCACGGCGGCCGCGGTTTCGGCCGGGACCATTTCCATGAGGACGCAGAACGCGCCCGCCCCGGCCAAAGCGACGGCGTCGTCAATCAGCCGCTGTGCATCGTCGCCGCGTCCCTGGACGCGGTAGCCGCCCAGGGCATGTTCGCTCTGCGGGGTGAAACCGATGTGCGCCATCACCGGAACACCGGCCTGGACCATGGCCCGGACCGTGGGGGCGTAGTAGGCGCCGCCTTCGATCTTGACCGCATGGGCCAGGCCCTCTTTCAGGAAGCGCACGCCGGTGGCCACCGCCTGCTCCGCGGAAACCTCGTAGCTGCCGAAAGGCAGGTCCGCTACCACCAGTGCGCGTTTGGCGGTGCGCGCGACGGCCCGGCACAGGGGGAGGAGCTCGTCAACGGTGACGGGCAGGGAAGTTTCGTTTCCAAAGACGTTGTTGGAGGCGGAGTCGCCCACCAGCAGGACCTCGATCCCGGCGGCGTCAAAGATTTCGGCCGTGTACTGCTCGTAGGCGGTCAGCATCGCAAACCGGGTTCCGTCCCGCTTGGCCTGCTGCAGGTGGTGGATGCGTACCTTGGCCGGCTTACGCTCTGCTGCGGGCGCCGCCTGCGCAGGGCCAGTGCCGTAAGGGGCGGGTACTTCGGCGGACGCGCGTGATTCGGAGCTGTTGGAGGCCATGGGACGAGCGTAGTGCGGTATCGGCCGTCCTAGCTACCGCGGGGGCGGGCACCAAAGGTGATAACAGTCATAACCAAGGGTGTCGGCCGGCTGGCGGGAACAGCCAAACCGGCGCCGCGGGCCGCCGCGGACCGTGCGCCAGGTTAATGCTGTGTTACGTGCGGCGCAGGCTCAAGCATCGGCGTCGAATGCTTAGTACAGTGTTTGTGAACTGCTGCCGGCTTTCCCCTTGCGTGGACCCGGAGCATGGACGTTGACCGGAGAAGAGGCCATCATGGACCGCCAGCAAGAATTTGTCCTGCGCACAATCGAAGAGCGCGACGTACGTTTCGTGCGCCTGTGGTTCACCGACGTCGTGGGATCGCTGAAGTCCGTGGCGCTGGCGCCGGCGGAAGTTGAAGGGGCATTCGAGGAAGGCCTTGGCTTCGACGGGTCCTCCATCGAGGGCCTGGCCCGCGTCTTCGAGTCGGACATGCTGCTGCAGCCCGACCCGGCGACTTTCCAGATTCTGCCCTGGCGCGGCGAGACCGAACAGACCTCCAGGATGTTCTGTGACATCCTGACGCCTGACGGTGAGCCGTCTACAGCGGACCCGCGCAACGTCCTTAAGCGGACCCTGGCCAAGGCCGCAGACATGGGCTTTACCTGCTATACCCACCCGGAGATCGAGTTCTACCTCCTGAAGTCCCAGGAACTTGGTGCGGACGGCGCGCCGGTGCCGGTGGACGAGGGCGGTTACTTCGACCACGTGCCCGGTGGCGTGGCCCAGGACTTCCGCAGGACCGCTGTCACCATGCTTGAGTCCGTGGGGATCTCGGTGGAATTCAGCCACCACGAGGGCGGCCCGGGCCAGAACGAGATCGATCTCCGCTACGCCGACGCCCTTCAGACCGCGGACAACATCATGACGTTCCGCACAGTCATCAAGGAGGTGGCACTCCAGCAGGGAACCTACGCCACCTTCATGCCCAAACCGTTCACGGCCCACCCGGGTTCTGGCATGCACACGCACTTCTCCCTGTTCGAAGGGGACAGCAACGCATTCTTCGAGGCCGGTGCCGAATACCAGCTGTCCAAGACGGCCCGCCAGTTCATCGCAGGCATCCTCAAGCACGCGCCCGAATTCACCGCCGTCACCAACCAGTTCGTGAACTCCTACAAGCGCCTGTGGGGCGGCGGCGAAGCACCGAGCTACTTGAGCTGGGGCCACAACAACCGTTCCGCGCTGGTGCGCGTGCCCCTGTACAAGCCGGGTAAGGGCCAGTCCGCCCGGATTGAATACCGCGGCATCGATTCCGCCACCAACCCGTACCTGGCGTACGCCGTGCTGCTGGGAGCCGGCCTCAAGGGCATCGAGGAAGGCTACGACCTCCCGGCCGCGGCGGAGGACGACGTCTGGTCGCTGAGCTCGGCAGAGCGCCGGGCCATGGGGCACGACCCCCTGCCTGCCAGCCTGCACGACGCCATCCGGGCCATGGAAGACTCCGAGCTGATGCCGCAGATCCTCGGCGAGCAGGTGTTCGAGCACTTCCTCCGCAACAAGCGGGCCGAATGGCAGGACTACCGCCTGCAGGTGACGCCTTACGAGCTGCAGCGCAACCTCGGCATCCTTTAGGCTGCGGGCGTGAGCCTGGCACGCCGCCTCATCGCGGCCGGTTTCAGCGACCTCGAAAAAGGCGAACGCTTCCTGGCGGCCCGTGAGCTGGAAGGGCTGGACCAGGACCGGCTGTTTGCCGGACTCCAGCTGTCGGCCAGCCCCGACGCCGCCCTGCAGTCATTGGTGCGGCTGATCGAAAAGCACCCCGACCTGCGTGCCGTGGCCGGGGCGGATCCCGAAACCAGTGAGCCGCTGTACCGGGTCCTCGGCGCCTCGGAGGCCCTGGGCGAGTTCCTGATCCGCCACCCCGAACACCTCACGGCGTTCAACGTCCGTACCAGTCCGGAGCCGCTTCCTGCCGACCCCGCCGAGCTGCGGTCCACGCTGCTGCAGTCTGTGGGCGCCGATCCGCGCGCCGCGCGCCCCGTGGCTGCCGTGACGGGCGCGGAGGCTTACGCCGCGTTGCGGACGGCGTACCGCAGGGGAGTGGTGGACCTGGCCATCAAGGATCTCTGCGCCGCGGACCCGTTGGATTTCCTGCCGTCTGTGGGAGGCGAGCTGGCCGACCTCGCCGGCGCGGCCATCGAAGCCGGCCTTGCCGTGTCGCGGGCGGAGGCGGCAGAACAGTTCGACGCCGCCGACGTCGCCGACGTGGGCCTGGCCGTCATCGGAATGGGCAAATGCGGAGCCCGCGAACTGAACTACATCTCCGACGTCGACGTTATCTACGTCATCGATGCCGGGCAGCTGGAGGACGCGCACGCCAACACCATCGGAACCGCGCTGGCCAGTGGGATCTCCCGTGCCATCTCCTCAGTGGCGCGCGAACCCGGCCTCTGGGAGGTCGACGCGAACCTGAGGCCGGAGGGCAAATCCGGGCCACTGGTACGCACCCTGGCCTCCCACGAGGCCTACTACGCACGCTGGGCCGAAAGCTGGGAGTTCCAGGCGCTGCTGAAGGCGCGCACCATTGCCGGGGACGCCCGGCTGGGTCGCCGGTACGAGGAAGCGGTGGCCCCGTTGATCTGGAATTCCGCCGGACGCGACGGGTTTGTCGAGTCCGTGCAGGCCATGCGCCGCCGGGTGACCGAGCACATCCCCGCTGCCGAGGAGCAGCGGCAGATCAAGCTGGGCCGCGGCGGCCTGCGCGACGTGGAGTTCACGGTCCAGTTGCTGCAGCTGGTCCACGGCAAGGCAGATGAGACACTACGACGGCGGGATACCACGTCCGCGATCGCGGCACTGTCCGCGGGCGGTTACATTGGGCGCACGGACGCGGCAGCCTTCGATAACGCCTACCGGTACCTTCGGCTCCTGGAGCACCGGATCCAGCTGTTCCAGCTGCGCCGCACCCACCTGATGCCGATGGCTGAACCGGCGCTGCGTGCCCTGGCGAAGGCGGTGCTTGGCCCGTTCTCCAATGAGCGGCCGCACCCGGATGCCCTCCTGGCCGCATGGCAAAAGACCAAACGGTCTGTCCGGGAACTCCATGAGCGGATATTCTACAGGCCGCTGCTCAACACTGCGGCCAAGCTCAGCAGCGAGGATGCCAGGCTCACCCCCGAGGCCGCGCAGGCCCGGCTGGCGGCGCTTGGATACAGTGACCCGCAGGGAGCCATGCGGCACATCGAAGCTTTGACGGCCGGTGTCAGCCGGCGGGCAGCCCTGCAGCGCCAGCTGCTCCCCATCCTCCTGGACTGGCTCGCCGAGGGGGTGGATCCCGACGCCGGCCTGCTCGCCTTCCGCCGGGTCAGCGAGGCCCTGGGAACCACCCATTGGTACCTTGGCCTGCTACGCGACTCGAACGCCGCCGCTGAGCGGCTCTGCCACATGCTCTCCAACTCGCGGCTGATCGCCGACCTGCTGGAAGTTTCCCCGGAGTCGGTTGCCTGGCTGGGGCAGGACAAGGACCTTGTTCCGGTGTCCTTCGAAGCGCAGTGGCAGGAAATTACGTCCAAGATGTCACGGCACTCCGATCCGGAAAGCGCCATGCGGCTGATCCGGCTCATCCGCCGGCGGGAAATCCTCCGCATCGCCGTCGCCGACTCGGCAGGGCTGCTGGACCAGGACCAGGTGGGCTCCGCCCTCGCGGATACTGACCGGGCCGCCGTCCTGGGCGCGCTGCGCGTGGCCGAGGGGATCGTGTCCGCCGGCGGACCCCTGAAGACCGCCGTGCTGGTGGTTGCCATGGGGCGGCAGGGCGGGCGGGAGATCGGGTACGGTTCCGACGCTGATGTCATGTATGTCCACCGGGCCCTGCCGGGCTTTTCCGAGGCTGAGGCCCAGGAACAGGCGGGCAGGATCGTCGCCAAAGTGTCCAGCCTGCTGACCCAGCCGTTGAAGCCGGCCATCATGGCCGAACGCGTCCTGCAGATGGACGCTGACCTTCGGCCGGAAGGCAAGAACGGGGCCATGGTCCGATCCTTGGAATCCTTCGCTGAGTACTACCGGCGCTGGTCACTGATCTGGGAAGCCCAGGCGCTGCTCCGCGCGCGTCCGATGGCCGGTGACGACGGCCTCGCGGCCGACTTCCTGGCCCTGATCGACCCCATCCGCTATCCGGAGTCCGTTGCGGGGCAGGACGTCCGGGAGATCCGCCGGGTCAAGGCCCGGGTGGAGTCGGAACGGTTGCCCCGCGGCGCCGATCCCGCCCGGCACCTGAAGCTGGGCCGCGGCGGACTGAGCGACGTCGAATGGCTGGTCCAGCTGCTCCAGCTCCAGCACGCCGGCGAACACCCGGAGCTGCGGACCACGTCCACCCTTCCGGCGCTGGAGGCCGCGGCGGCGCTTGGGCTGCTGTCCCATGACGACGCAGAGACGCTGGCGCAGGCCTGGCGGCTGGCGAGCAGGATCAGGTCCGCGAACGTCATCTGGAACGGCAAGGCGTCCGACCTTCTGCCCTCATCCCGCCGCGACCTGGAAGCGGTGGCCCGGTGGTGCGGCTACGAGCCCGGCCACGCCGCAGCCCTGGAGGAGGACTACCTCCGGGTCAGCCGGCGGGCGCGTGGAGTCTTTGAACGCAATTTCTATGGGCACTGACGGGTTCCTTGGGTCCGTCTGGATCATCCCGCTGCGGGACCTTGATCCGGACGCCCAGGCAATCCAGCTGGACGCTGTGGCAAGGCTCCAGTTGGGGGCCGGCCAGGAGAGATTCGTGGGTGATCCGTTGCGGATGGCCCTCACCGGCCTGGCCGAAGAGGGGCGGCATCCCTTCGTGATGGAAGCCGGCGGGCGGGCCGTAGGCGTGCTCACCCTGCAATCCGGAGCAGCCACCCTGGCCGGCTGGCCGGATGACGGCTCCGCCTGGCTGCTCCGGGGATTCCTCGTGGACCGGCGCCAGCAGGGCAAAGGCCTGGGGACGCTGGGAGCCGCTGCCGCCGTGGTGGCGGCAGGAAAACTCGAGCGCCGGCACCCAACCGGTGCCTCCGGCGTCGTACTCTCCGTCAACGAGGCCAACGGACCGGGACTGGCCGCGTACCTAAAGGCCGGCTTCGTGGACCGCGGCCAGTACACCGGCGGATCTGCGGGGCCGCAGCGCACCCTGTTCATGCCGTTCGCCAAGCCACAATGAGGTAACACCGGCGGGCCCTTATTGCTTTGGGAAACCGTTTATTCGATGATGTGGGATGGCGGTGTTCTTCAACCTTGTTGGGGGGAAGGCTCGAACAGTCTTCGTCTCGGGGGGCATTCGTCAGGAGGCCTGGCTCCCGGTCTCAGCACGTCTGGAGCCGGGCCTCCACCTTTTAATCACCCCGGGCATTCGGCCCGGGAACGCGAAAGGCGGCCACCGGATCACCGGTGGCCGCCTTCGCTGCCTCAGCGGGCCTGGCAGAACTGCCAGGCGAAGTGGAGACTAGACGCCGTAGTAGAGCTCGAACTCGTAGGGGTTCGGGCGCAGGGACAGCGGGCGGATCTCGTTCTCGTACTTGTACTCGATCCAGGTGTCGATCAGGTCCTGGGTGAAGACGCCGCCGGCCTGCAGGAACTCGTTGTCCTCGCGCAGTGCTTCCAGGGCTTCTTCCAGGGTGCCCGGAGCCTTGGGGATGTCCTTGGCTTCCTCGGCGGGCAGCTCGTAGAGGTCCTTGTCGATCGGTGCCGGGGGTTCGATGCGGTTGCGGATGCCGTCAATGCCGGCCATCAGCTGGGCAGCGAACGCCAGGTACGGGTTCGAGGAGGGGTCCGGAGCGCGGAATTCGATGCGCTTGGCCTTCGGGTTGGAACCGGTGATCGGGATGCGGATACCGGCGGAGCGGTTGCCCTGCGAGTACACCATGTTGACCGGAGCTTCGAAGCCCTTGACCAGGCGGCGGTAGGAGTTCACCGTCGGGTTGGTGAAGGCCAGGACGGCGTCGGCGTGCTTGAGCAGGCCGCCGATGTACCAGCGGGCAGTGTCGGACAGGCCGGCGTAGCCCTTCTCGTCGTAGAACAGCGGATCGCCGTTGCTCCACAGCGACTGGTGGCAGTGCATGCCCGAGCCGTTGTCACCGAAGACCGGCTTCGGCATGAACGTGACCGACTTGCCCCAGGCGTCCGCGGTGTTCTTGATGACGTACTTGAACTTCTGCAGGTCATCGGCAGCGTGGGTCAGGGTGGTGAACTTGTAGTTGATCTCAGCCTGGCCGGCGGATCCAACTTCGTGGTGGCTGCGCTCGACCTCAAGGCCTGCTTCATCCAGGGCAACACACATGGCGTCGCGCAGGTCGGCCTGCTTGTCCGTGGGGGAAACCGGGAAGTAGCCGCCCTTGACGGGGGTCTTGTAGCCGAGGTTTCCGCCCTCTTCCTCGCGGCCGGTGTTCCAGTGCGCTTCTTCCGAGTCGATCTTGTAGAAGCTGCCCTGCGGGGAGGACTGGTACTGGACGTTGTCGAAGACGAAGAACTCGGCTTCGGGAGCGAAGAACGCGGTGTCAGCGATGCCGGTGGAAGCCAGGTACGCCTCGGCCTTCTCGGCCACGCCGCGGGGGTCGCGGTGGTAGGGATCGCCGGTGCGCGGGTTCACGATGGAGAAGTTCAGCGCGAGGGTCTTTTCCATGCGGAAGGTGTCCAGGAACGCGGTGGTCACATCGGGGATCAGCTGCATGTCCGATTCGGCGATGCCCTGGAATCCGCGGATGGAAGAACCGTCGAAGAGCTGGCCGTTGACGAAGAAGTCAGCGTCAACGCTCTTAGCCGGAACGTTGAAGTGCTGCTGGACGCCGGGAAGATCGGTGAAGCGGATATCGACGAACTTTACATCTTCGTCCTTGATGAACTTGAGGACTTCGTCCGCAGTCTTGAACATCTATGCTCCTAACGCATATGTAAATATCTGGCCGCAGCCATATGATCCAGCGCAATCCGAAAGCAGGGAAGACGCAAGGTTTTCCCTGCTGTGGCCCTGCCGCAGATACCTGCCGGGGAGATTGCTTGAAACTGCTAACAGCCTATGGACGTGGCATTTCCCGTCCGTGTCCACATTGTTTCGGGCAGGTTACAGAATGCCCTGTTATGACCACGCTATCGGGTGTCCACACTGTGGTCTAACCCCATCCGCGATGTGGGCGCCGTGCATGAGGCCGGCGTGGGGGATGGAGGCCGGTAAACTTGGACGGTGGTAGATCGCAAAGACCTTGGCTCATGGCTCACCGGGCCGGACACGTCCGGCATTTCCAAGTACCCCGGTGAGCGCCTGGGCTTGCCCGAATCGGGGCCGGGGTCCATTGCCCGGGCCGGCCGGCGGATCATTGCCATCATGATCGACTGGGGCATTGCCCTGCTGATCAGCAACTTCGCTTTCGCTGGCGACTCATGGGCAACCTTGGGAATTTTCGCCCTTGAACAGATCCTGCTGGTGGGCACGCTCGGATACAGCATCGGCCACCGCGTGGTGGGCATCTCGGTGGTGCGGCCCGGCGGCGGAACACCCGGGCCGTTGGCCGCCTTGGTACGGGCGGTACTGCTGTGCCTGGTGATCCCGGCCGTGATCTTTGATCCCGACCAGCGCGGCCTGCACGACAAGGCGATGAATACCCTGCTGATCCGCCGCTGAGCAGATGGCGGCAGCGGTGGCGCTAGACCTGGCTCTCTTCCGACACCTTTGACGGGTTGGTCCTCGGGGATGTTGTGAAGGCGTCGGCAGCAGCCAGCAAACCCCGCTTATCGGCCCAGCGTTCGAAGAGAATGGTGGCGAACGGGAAGACCGCTGAGAGCCCGGCGAAAAGCGCCACGGTGAACGGCCAGCGCTGCACGCGCCAGAGCACCAGGGCCGCCACACCGTAGCCAACAAACAGCGCTCCATGGATAGGTCCGGCCACCTGCACACCGATCTCGGTGGTGCCGGCAATCCATTTGAAGTACATGCCGATCAGCAGGGCTGCCCAGCTGAAAGCTTCGGCGACGGCAAGGATACGGAAAGCGCGGATAGCCGCGTTGCGAAGGGGCATGGTTGTCCTGTCCTGTAGGGCTGTCGTCATCGTTGGTTGGCGGGGCGGCGGTGCCTGCTTGAGAGCCTGGCACTTTGCTGGCGTGCGGAAATGGCCTGTGCAAGAAGAACGCCCCGGCTGCCGGAAGGATCCGGTGGCCGGGGCGCTGTTCAGGCCTAGCGTCCGCGGTTGGGGCGGGCTTTGTAGGGGTCGATGCCCTTGGGGATGGGGAGCCGGTTCCCCAGGGAGGCGATGCGCTTTGAAACGGCATTCACTTCAAGCTTGGTCAGTTCCTTTTTCAGCTTGCCCATCTTCTTTGCCACCTGGCTGATGGGCACCTGGCCCTCGCCGCGGCCGCTTTCGATGACGTGCACCGTCACGTTGGGCAGGATCCGGGCAAGGCGCTTGCGCTCGGCGTCCAGCAGCGGCTTCACCCGGAGCGTGGGGCCTTCGCTGACAAGTACGACGCCGGGACGGCCGATGGCGCGGAACACGGCATCCTGCGTGCGCGGGTTAACGGCGACGGGCTGTTCCTCGGTGATCCAGCCGCGGCGGAGGGTACCCAGTGCGGCTCCGGAAGCTCCCGGCTGGTTTTCGATCTGGGCGAAGGCCGCCCGTTCCGCGCGCCGGGACAGTATCAGCGTGGCGCCGAGCAAGCCCAGCGGGATGCCGATGATCAGGCCGGTGATCCAGTTATCAAGCCAGAAACCCACCAGGAAGCTGACGGCCACAACGCCCAGGAAGACCAGCAGCATCAGCCACGGGACCATGGGGTCGTGGCGGCGGGTCATGTTGAAGACCTCGCCGATCTGCTTGAGGCGGCTGGGCTTTTTGACCTTCGCCTCTTTCGGCTTGCGGGAGAACAGGCCGCGCTTTGCCGCGCTGGAGTCCGCCGGGGTGGAGTTGCTGGAGTCAGAGGATTTCGCCATAGTGCCTCAATTCTACGTGACCAAAGCCGAAGGGCCGGACGCCGGAAAGATCCGGTGTCCGGCCCTGGGCGGCAGTGGCTGCCGGGTCAGGAACGGGCGGCCAGGAGCGTGCTGGCTTCCTGGCGGGTGGTGCCTGAGTCTTGGATGCCGTCGGCGATGTGGGCGAGTTCGGCGGGGATGTCGCGGCCTTTTTTGCGCATGGCGGTGGCCCAGAGGCGGCCGGCGCGGTAGGAGGAGCGGACCAGGGGGCCGGACATGACGCCGAGGAAGCCGATTTCTTCGGCTTCGTGCTGGAGGTCGACGAATTCCTGGGGTTTGACCCAGCGGTCCACGGGGAGGTGGCGTTCGGAGGGGCGGAGGTATTGGGTGATGGTGATCAGGTCGCAGCCGGCGGCGTGGAGGTCGCGGAGGGCTTCGGAGATTTCTTCGCGGGTTTCGCCCATGCCGAGGATGAGGTTGGATTTGGTGACCATGCCGAGGTTCCGGCCTTGGGTGATGACGTCGAGGGAGCGTTCGTAGCGGAAGGCGGGGCGGATCCTTTTGAAGATCCGGGGGACGGTTTCGACGTTGTGGGCGAAGACTTCGGGGGCGGAGTCGCAGATCGCGGCGATGTGGTCGGGGTTGCCGGAGAAGTCGGGGATGAGGAGTTCGACGCCGGTGCCGGGGTTCAGTTCGTGGATTTTGCGGACGGTTTCGGCGTAGAGCCAGACGCCTTCGTCTTCGAGGTCGTCGCGGGCCACGCCGGTGACGGTGGCGTAGCGGAGTTGCATGGATTGGACGGAGCGGGCCACTTTGGTGGGTTCGAACCTGTCCACGGGGGAGGGTTTGCCGGTGTCGATCTGGCAGAAGTCGCAGCGGCGGGTGCATTCGGAGCCGCCGATGAGGAAGGTGGCTTCTTTGTCTTCCCAGCATTCGAAGATGTTGGGGCAGCCGGCTTCTTCGCAGACGGTGTGCAGGCCTTCTTTTTTGACCAGGTTCTTGAGCTGGACGAACTCCGGGCCCATCTGGACTTTGGCCTTGATCCATTCCGGTTTACGTTCCACCGGGGTGGCCGCGTTGCGCTGCTCGATCCGCAGCAACTTCCGGCCTTCGGGTGCCAATGTCACAGTAGAGCTCCTTCGGGGCTTGAAACGAGTGCTTCTTCGTGCTTGCGGAATTCTTCCACGAAGCGTTCGGCGATGTCGGCGGGGCGGATATCTTTCCCGGTTTCCCGGGACATGGTGGTGACGCCGGCGTCGGTGATGCCGCAGGCGATGATCTGCCCGTAGGGGGCGAGGTCGTTGCTGCAGTTGATGGCGACGCCGTGCATGGTCACTCCGTTGAGGACACGGATGCCGATGGCCGCGATCTTGCGGTCGGGCCCGTTGGCGTCGGCTCTGACCCAAACACCGGCACGGCCCTTGATGCGTTCAGCGCGGATGCCGTAATCGGCCATGACGGCGATCATGACGGCTTCGAGCCGTTCCACATAGTCGCGGATCCCGGCGCGGTTCTTCAGTTTAAGGATGGGGTACGCGATGAGCTGGCCCGGACCGTGCCAGGTGAGCTTGCCGCCGCGGTCCACGGCCACCACGGGAGTCCCGTCGAAAGGCCGTTCGTGGTCCTCGGTCAGCTTGCCTGCGGTGTAAACGGCTGCATGCTCCAGCAGGAGCACGGTACTGGGTGCCTCACCGGCCACCACTTTCCCGTGGAGTTCGCGCTGAATGTCCCAGGCGTGCTGGTAGTCAACGAACTCGGGGGCAAGACCCAGCCCTGAAAACTCAAGAGTCATGCCTTCCAGCTTAGACCCCGCACAGCCGCGGACAGGGTTTAGTGTCTAAGCTCACCAGCGGCCGTACCTGCGCCCATAATGTGACTGGAGTGCCGCGCCGCCTGTGGATAACTTCTGCAGCCGTCCGCCGATTCCGCTAGACATGGGACATGGATGATTTGCACGCTCCCGACGTCCCGGGTTATGCGGTTGACCGGCTATTGGGCCAGGGAAGCAGCGCGTCCGTCTGGCTTGCCGCCGAGCAGGCCACCGGCAGGAGATACGCCGTAAAGTGTTTCCACACCGGCTCCGGTGAGTCACGCGGCCGCGGATCGACGTCCGAGGACGCAGTGAGAAGGGAAATCCGGATCCTCTCCGTCCTGGACCACCAACACCTGGTCAGGGCCCATGACGCCGTCAGCCTGCACCCTGGGCCGCCCGGCGACGCGGAGGGACAAGCTGCGACTGCCCTCATCATGGATTATGCATCCGGCGGCTCCCTGGGCCAGCTCCTTGGCGCCCGCGGCCGGCTCAGCGTCGGCGAAACCGTAACCGTGCTGACTCCCATCGCCCAGGTGCTGTCCTATCTTCATGGGAAAGGATTCACGCACGGGGACGTGTCGCCCGGTAACGTGCTGTTCAGCGGCCAGGGCAAGCCGATGCTCTCGGACTTGGGAATCGCCCGGATGCTGGGGGACCCCGCCGGCGGAGCGGGCCACGGGACGCCCGGCTTCGTGGATCCTGCACCGGTGGATGCGGTCCGCGCAGGGCTGCAACCCGAGAGGGACGTCTATGCGGCGGCGGCCCTTGGCTGGTTCTGCCTCACTGGTGCCGCGCCGGCACGCACGGCGGACCGGCCACCGCTGCCGCTCCTGGTTCCCGGTGTTCCTGCTGACCTCTCTGCCGCCTTGGAAGCGGGCCTCAACGAAGACCGCAGGCTCCGTCCAACCGCCGGCGCCCTGGCAACCGCTGTCTACCGCAGTGCCGCCCCTGTACCGGTGGACCTTTCCGCCGCCGTCCATCCCACTGTCATTCCGGAACTGCTGACGCGCAGGCACGTGCCGCCGCCCTCGCCGGGCGGTTTGAGGGAACGGCTCGGGACACTGCGCCGGCGGATGGAGGCGCCGTCGCGGCTCACAGGAACCCCCGCCGCCACACGCGGACCTGCAGCATCGGGCGAACCGGCACGGCGGAAGGACACAGGTGGTGCCCCTGGGCACCCCGGGAAGCACGCAGGTGGGCGCCGGAACGGGGCTCACCGCAGCGCGGCCCCAACCAGGGTTCCCCTCCGCCGGACCTTCCTTGCCGTGGGCGCTGCTGCGGGGACGGCGATGGTCTTCTGGCTGACCCCTCTGTCCCAGGTGGCCGTGGAGACCCTCGATGCCGCCGGCGACAGCCGGACTGCGGCCGAGGCGGCTTCCGCCCCAGCAGGAGACTCTGCTGAAATCCAGGCCAACGGCGCCGCCGCGCTGGACGAGGCCAGGGACCTGGCATCGTCAGCTCAACCTGCGGACGCCCTGCGTGGCCTTGCAGCGCTGCGCGACCACGCCTTCCGCAGCGGCCAGGTGGACCTGCTGGCCGAGGTCAACGCCTCCGGATCGCCGGCGGCCGCCGCCGATCATCCCACTGCGGAGAGGCTGTCAGGTTCGGGCAGGGTGCTCTCGGGCTTCACCACCACGCTCACGGGCGTCCGGACCGAGCCGGGTGCAACGGAATCGCGCGCGGTTGTCCGGGCCACCGCCGCCACATCAGCCTGGGAAGAAAAGGACACCACCGGAACTGTTGCCGCGAAAGGGGCGGCTGCACCCGGCCAGTCCCTGCGCCTGGTCCTTGTAGCAGGGGACGGAAAGTGGCGGATCAGCGAGATCTTTCCCGGCTCCTGAAACCACGCGTTCTGCCGCAGCCCGTACCCTGCCCGCCAGTTCGAGGTCAGGCCAGGTCCGCGGCCTTGTCGTTGCCGGCAACCCAGGCGGCCGCCTCCGCCAAACCAGGATGCTGCCAGCGGAAACCGGCTGCCGACAACACCGCAGGCTCCATCCTTTGGCTGGACAGGAGCAGCTCTTCGGCCAGGTCGCGCATCACCAGGCGCAACACCGGGCCCGGGACCCGCAGGACAGCAGGCCGGTGCAGTGCATGGGCCAGTGCCGCCACGATGCTGTTGACGTCAGCCTGTTCGGGAGCGCACAGATTTACGGGCCCACGGATGTCGGATTCCAGCAGGAACAGGAAAGCCTTTGACACATCCGGCAGGGATATCCAGGGCCAGTACTGCCGGCCGTCACCGAACGGTCCGCCGACGCCGAGACGCAGGAGGGGAAGCAGCCTGCCCAAGGCGCCGCCGGAGCGGCTGAGGACAACGCCGGTGCGCGGCGTGACAGTGCGCACGCCTGACGGGGCCGCGGCAGCGGCCTGTTCCCACTCCACACAGATGCGGGACAGGGTGCCGGACCCCGCGGGGGCATCCTCGCGGAGCACGGTGTATCCCGCGTCCCCGTAATACCCGGACCCGGACTGGCTGATGAAGGTGGGCGGCGGGCTGTCCACCTCCTGCATGGCCCGGACAAGGGTCTCCGTTGACCGGAGCCGCGAACTGAACAGCTCCTCCACGCGCTTGCGCGTCCAGGGCCGGTCGCCGATTCCGGCGCCGGAAAGATTGACGACGGCGTCCACGCCCTCGAGTGCCCGGGGATCCAGTTCCCCGGCGGCCGGATCCCAGCGGACTTCGGCGGCCGTCTTCGGTTCACGGCGCACCAGGGACACGACGTCATGCCCGGCCTCCCTGAAAGTGGCGGACATGGACGTGCCGATCATTCCCGAGGCCCCGGACATAAGGATGCGCATGCTCCATCACACCACGGACCCGGCCCCACGGCACGTCCCGCGGCGCCGGGTAAGGGATGACTATGATCGAACGATGACCTCTTCGAGCTACTTCCGTTTTCCGCATCTGCACGGCGATCTGGTCACCTTCGTGGCCGAGGATGACGTTTGGATTGCGCCACTGGACGGGGGCCGCGCGTGGCGTGTCTCCTCGCTCCAGCTGCCCGCCCGCAACCCCCGCTTCACCCCGGACGGCAAGAAGCTGGTGTGGACGGTGGTCCAGGGAACGGCGCCGGAAGTGGTCTCGGCGGACGTCGACGGCGGCGGTTACCGGCAGCTGACTTACTTCGGACACAGCACCACCCGGGTCAAGGGCTTCACCGCCGGCGGCGCCGTGGTGGTGACCAGCGCGTTCCGGCAGGCCGAAAGCCGCCACACCCACGCGTACAGTGTGCCGCTCGAAGGCGGCTGGGCGGAGGAACTGCCGTTTGGCCCCGTGGAGTCGGTGGCCTTCGGCCCGGAAGTGGGCGACGAACGCCCGGTCGTAGTGGCCAGCGTGCTGTCCCGCGAACCTGCCTGGTGGAAGAGGTACCGCGGCGGCACAGCAGGAAAGCTGTGGATCGATACTGACGGCAACGGCGAATTCGAACGGCTGCTGCCGGACCTGCAAGGAAACTTTGCCGACCCCCTGTGGGTGGACGGCCGGGTGGCCTTCCTCTCCGACCACGAGGGCTACGGCAACCTCTATTCAGTCCTTCCCAACGGAAAGGACCTGCGCCGGCATACCGACCACGAGGACTTCTACGTCCGCCACGCCGCCACGGACGGCACCCGGGTTATCTTCGAATCAGCCGGTGAACTGTGGGTGTTGAAGGACCTCGGGTCCGAGGCTGTCCGCCTTGATATCACCCTCGGGTCCGCCTCCCAGTCCCGCCGCCCCGCCCTACTGAAGCCGTCAAAGCACCTGGGTGCCGCAGTGCCGGATGCCACCGGTTCAGCCAGCGCGGTCGAGGCGCACGGCACCATCCACTGGCTCCGCCACAAGGACGGACCGTCCCGCGTTATCGAGGCCACACCCGGCGTGCGCGGCCGCCTTCCCCGGCCGCTCGGCGACGGCCGCATCGCCTACATTGCGGACCACGGCGGCGTCGAGGCCCTGCACATCAGGGACATCGTGGCAGCCATCGACCATCCGGCCGTCCCCGGAGGAGCCGCGCCGGCAACGCCGCCCGCCGGCGACACAGCGGAGGCAGCCAATCCCGTGGAAGCAGACACCGGTTCAGCCTCCGGGCGGGCGGATGCCGTGGCCTTGCCCCAGCCCGTGCCGGCTGCCGGCGCCGCTGTGCTGGCGGGATCTGCGCAGCCTTCCCCTGTTGTCCTGGCCAGCTCCCGCGCGGGTGGCAGCGACGAACAGCAGCCGGCTGGGGCCCCGGAGGACGGGACCGGCGAACCTTCCGCACCTGCCGTGGCTCCCGCTGCCGCGCAGATTGCCGTTCCGACGCCGTCGCGGGCCAGTGCCCTCGAGGCGAGCCCTGACGGACGGTGGCTCGCCCTGGGGACGTCGTTCGGCGACGTGTACCTTGCCGACGCCGCCTCGGGCGAGCTGACCCGGGTGGCCAGCATCGGGGAGGGAACCATATCCGACATCGCCTGGTCCGGCGACTCCGCCTGGCTGGTGTGGTCCGAGCCTGTCACCTCCTTCGGCTCGCGCAGCCGGCTCCGGGCCGCCAACATCGCGGCCCCGGGCTCCGAACCTGTTGAGGTCACCGACGGACGGTTCTGCGACAGGTCGCCGGCGTTCACCCCGGACGGAAAGTACCTGGCCTTCCTCTCCAACCGCAGCTTCGACCCGGTCTACGACGGCCACTCCTTCGACCTGTCCTTCCCAAGCCCCATCAAGCCCTACCTCGTTGCCCTCGCCGCCGGTACGCCGTCGCCGTTTGGACCGGACGTGGCAGCCGGGGCAGCTGGTGGAGACGCCGCCGGGCCCGATGCCGCCGACGCCGACGCACAGGACGGGCCGCCGGCGGTCCGCGTGGATCCCGAAGGCCTGGCCCACAGGGTCATCGGCGTTCCGGTTCCGCAGGGCAACTACACCGGACTCTCGGCAACCAAGGGTGCGCTGCTGTGGCTTGACGCTGCCCTCTCCGGCGTCACCGGCGACGGCAAGGCAAGCCAGGAGGACAAGGACACCCGCCCCAGCCTGGTGCGGTACGACCTCGGCCGGCGCAAGCAGGAGACCCTCGTGGAGTCACTGGACAGCTACCGGCTCTCCGGCGACGGGACCAAAGCCGTGGTCCTTGCCGACAAACAGGTCACAGTAGTTCCGTCCGACGCCAAGGCGGACGAGGAATCCGGCAAGCTGGTCAAGGTGGACCTGGGGCGCATCCGCGTGATGATGGACCCCGTCAGCGTCTGGGGGCAGGCCTTCGACGAGGCCTGGCGCCTGCAGCGGGACTTCTTCTGGGCCGAAGACATGGCCGGCCAGGACTGGGACTCCATGCGCAACCGGTACCGTCCCCTGGTGGACCGGCTGGGCTCGCACGACGACCTGGTTGACCTGCTGTGGGAACTGCACGGCGAACTGGGCACGTCTCACGCCTACGTACGCCCCGCAGCCGTGACAGAGAACGGAAGCCACGGGCAGGGCCGGCTGGGAGCCGACCTGGCCCACGCGGCGTCGGGCTGGGAAATCACCCGGATCCTCGCCGGCGAGTCCTCGGATCCGCTGGCCACCTCGCCATTGAACCGGCCCGGCGTCGACGCGAAGGCCGGCGACATCCTGCTGGCCATCGACGGCGTGCCGCTGGCTGAATCGGTCACGCCCGCCATGCTGCTGGTCGGGGCGGCGGGCCGCGCAGTCGAACTGACACTGCTGAACGGTGCCGGGCACGGGGATGCCGCCGGCACCCAGCGCCGCGTCGCCGTCGTGCCCGTCAAGGATGAGGAGCGGCTGCGGTACCAGGAATGGGTGGCGTCGAACCGCCGGACCGTCCGGGAAGCCTCCGACGGTACCTTCGGCTACCTGCACATCCCGGACATGATGGCCAACGGCTGGGCCCAGCTGCACCGGGACCTCGATACCGAGACCGCGCTGGACGGGCTGATCGTGGATGTGCGGCGCAACCGCGGCGGACACACGTCGCAGCTGGTGGCCGAACTGATTGGCCGCAAGGTGACCGGCTGGAGCATGCCGCGCGGGGAAAAGCCGCGCACCTACCCCCACCACGCACCTAGGGGACCGGTGATCATCCTCGCGGACGAATTCGCCGGCTCCGACGGGGACATCATCACCCAGGTGTCCAAGCTGCGGGGAATCGGCCCGGTCATCGGAACGCGCACCTGGGGCGGCGTGGTGGGCATCGACAACCGCTTCGCCCTGGCTGACGGAACAGGGGTAACCCAGCCCCGTTACGCCACCTGGTTCGGCGGCGGCGTGGGCTGGGGCGTGGAGAACTACGGCGTGGACCCGGACATCGAAGTAACCTTCCCGCCGCATGCCTACGCCGCCGGCCGCGATCCTCAGCTGGAATACGGCATCGGTGCGCTCAAGGAAATGGTCCAGGAACTGCCCACCGACCGTCCTCCGCTCCGTGAGGGTTACCGCCGGCTGCGTCCCGCACCGCTCCCGCCGCGCAGCCAGGCCAAGGCCTAGCCAGGCGGGCTGCTGCTTCCGGACGGACACGCAGAAAGGCCCTGTTCCTGCCGGACGAACCGGCAGGAACAGGGCCTTTGGCGTTACTTGGGTCAGGAAGCGAGCGTGGCGTCCAGGCTGATCTCAATGCCGGCCAGCGCCTGCGAAACCGGGCAGCCCTTCTTGGCTGCCTCGGCGATGCGCTGGAAGTCTTCCTCGGAAATGCCGGGGATGCGGGCATTCAGGGTGAGGTGGCTGCCGGTGATGCCGGTGCCGGGCTGGAAGCCCACCTCCGCCTTGGTGTTGACTTCCTCCGGGGTGAAGCCGGCCTGGCTGAGTTCGTGGCTGAAGGCCATCGAGAAACATGCCGAGTGTGCCGCTGCGATGAGTTCTTCGGGGCTGGTCTTGCCCTCGGCCGCTTCGGTGCGCGCCTTCCAGGTGACATCGAACGTGCCCAGGCCTGAGCTGTCCAGGGTGGTGTTGCCGGAGCCCTCGGTCAGGCTGCCCGTCCATACCGTGTGCGCGTTGCGTGTTGTAGCCATGTCACTCCTCAACGTTGATTCGATCCGGGCGCCGGCATCCGCCGCAGCCCGCCGTTCCCCATCCTAGGGATTCGGCAGCACCCGTGCACAGGTTGTCCGCTGACAGAGGATTGTGACCGGACCGGACAACGCACGACGGCGACGCTCCCGCGCAAGGGGAGCGCCGCCGTCGTCAGTGGCATGCGGAGGGGTGGGGCGGTTACCGCCAGAGCGTCGCGATGGCGACGTTCAGCAGCGCCAGGCCGCCCACGCTGTGGGCGAGGCCGATGGAGACCGATTCGCCCTTCTTGAATTTGCGGCTGCCGATGAAAGTCAGGACGGCAACCACCAGAGCAATGACGAGCTTGATGCCCAGCTTGGCGTAGTTGGCGTCCATGTCCAGGGCGGGGATCAGGCCCATCATCGCCACACCGGTGAGGAGCTGCAGGGCAGCCCCATCGAACTGGCGCGGGTGGACGGTGGGCTTCTTCATCTGCCCGATCCAGATGCCGACGATCATGGCGGCGCCGACGATGTGCAGGAAGACCATGACGTTGTAAACGATGTTCATGGCATCAGTCTATCCAGATTCTTCTACGCTCTGTAGTAACCGTCGCGTGCGTGCCCTCCGCAACGCGTCACTTCCGCGGTGGCGCTTAAATGCCGCAGCGGCCGGCCGGACTTCCAGTGGATCACCACCGGATGCCGGACAGCCGCCGCGGACTGCGTCCTGGGGTTAGAGGCCCAGGTCCGCTTCGAAGGCGCCCTCTTCGAGGCGTGCCTTCAGGGTCTGGAGGAACCGGCCGGCGTCAGCGCCGTCCACCAGGCGGTGGTCGTACGTCAGCGACAGGTACATCATGGAGCGGATGGCGATCGAGTCGTCACCGTTTTCGTCAGCGACCACGACGGGGCGCTTGACGATGGCACCGGTACCCAGGATGCCAACCTGCGGCTGGTTGATGATCGGGGTGTCGAACAGGGCGCCCACCGAACCGATGTTGGTGATGCTGAACGTGCCGCCGGACAGTTCGTCCGGGCCGATCTTGCCGGCGCGGGTACGGCCAGCGACATCGGCGATCTTGCCGGCGAGGCCGGCCAGGTTCAGGTTGCCGGCGTCGGAGATGACCGGGACCAGGAGGCCCTTGTCGGTGTCGACGGCGATCGCCAGGTGTTCGGCGTTGTGGTAGGTGATCTCCTGCTTGTCCTCGTCGTACGCAGCGTTGAGCTTGGGGTGCTGCTTGAGGGCCTCGGCCACGGCCTTGGCAATGAACGGCAGGAAGGTCAGCTTGGTGCCGTTCTGGGCCTGGAACGAGTTCTTGGCCTTGAGGCGGAGCTTGGCAACCTTGGTCATGTCCACTTCGTGGACCTGCGTCAGCTGCGTGGAGACCTCGAGGGATTCGCGCATGCGGCGGGCGATGACCTGGCGGATGCGCGGAGCCTTCTGGGTGGTGCCGCGGAGCGAGGAGACCTGGCCGTTGCCGGCTGCCGGTGCTGCAGCGGGGGCGGCGGCAGGAGCTGCTGCGGGTGCGGCCTTCGCCTCGGCGGCGGCGATGACGTCCTGCTTGCGGATGCGGCCGCCGACCCCGGTGCCGGACAGCGAGGAGATGTCCACGCCGTGCTGGTTGGCCAGCTTGCGGACCAGGGGAGTGACGTAGCCGGACTCGCCGCCTGACGCCGGAGCCTCGGCTGCTGCCGGGGCGGCCTGCGGTGCAGGTGCGGATGCCGGAGCAGGTGCGGCTGCAGGCGCTGCTGCCGGTGCCGGAGCGGACTTAGGTGCCTCCTGCTTAGGTGCCTCCTGCTTCGGTGCCTCCTGCTTGGGTGCTTCCTGGGCGGGAGCAGCCGGGGCGGCCGCCGGTGCTGCCGCAGCGCCCGAACCGATGACGGCAAGGACGGAACCGACCTCTGCGGTCTCGTCCTCGTTCACGCGGATTTCCTGCAGGGTGCCCGCAACGGGGGACGGGATCTCGGTGTCGACTTTGTCGGTGGAGACCTCAAGCAGCGGCTCGTCGACCTCAACGGTGTCGCCCACTGCCTTCAGCCAGCGGGTGACGGTGCCTTCGGTGACGCTCTCGCCCAGGGCCGGGAGGGTTACATCGTGGCCTTCGCCACCACCGGAAGCAGGCGCTTCGGCGGCGGGAGCGGCCGGTGCCTCTTCTGCGGGTGCGGCGGGAGCTTCCTCAGCGGGTTCAGCCGCGGGTGCCTCTTCTGCCGGTGCAGCGGCGGGCGCTTCTTCTGCGGGTGCGGAACCGCCGCCGGAGCCGTCACCGATGCGGACCAGCGGTGCGCCGACCTCTGCGGTCTCGTCTTCGGCGACCAGGATTTCCTCAATCACGCCAGCGACAGGAGAGGGGATTTCGGTGTCGACCTTGTCGGTGGAGACCTCGAGCAGCGGCTCGTCCACCTCTACCCGGTCACCTACCTGCTTCAGCCAGCGGGTGACGGTTCCTTCGGTGACACTCTCACCGAGGGCGGGCAAGTTAACGGATTCAGACATGTCGTCCCCGTTCTCCTTATTGATCTTTAGTGCGAATGATTGCTGCCTTGTTGGAAGCCTAGTGCACCCGGTCTGCGGGACCGGGTGCACCGGGCTTGGTAATGCTGTGGGGAATTAGCCGTGAAGAGGCTTGCCGGCCAGAGCCAGGTGGGCCTCGCCGAGGGATTCGTTCTGCGTGGGGTGTGCGTGCAGCAGCTGGGCCACATCCTCCGGGTACGCTTCCCAGTTCACGATCAGCTGGGCTTCGCCAACCTGCTCACCCATGCGGGCACCGATCATGTGGACGCCCACCACGGGGCCGTCCTTCTGGCGGACCAGCTTCACGAGGCCGGAGGTTCCCAGGATGGAGCTCTTGCCGTTGCCGGCCAGGTTGTATTCCTGGGTCTGGACCTGGTCGTCGCCGAACTTTTCCTTGGCAGCCTTTTCGGTGTAGCCAACGGTGGCGATCTCGGGCTCGGAGTAGGTGACCTTGGGGATGTTGATGTCCTCAACGATCACGGGCTTCAGGCCCGCGATTTCCTCGGCCACGAAGATGCCCTGCTGGTAGCCGCGGTGGGCCAGCTGGACGCCGGGGACGATGTCGCCCACGGCGTAGATGTTGCCGACGCCGGTGTGCAGGCGCTCGTTGGTGATGACGAAGCCGCGGTCGATGGTGATGCCTGCGTCCTCATAGCCGAGGTTGGCGGTAACGGGTCCGCGGCCCACGGCGACCAGGAGGAGGTCGGCTTCGAACGTCTTGCCGTCCACCAGGGTGACCTTGACGCCGTCGGCGTTCTGCTCGACGCCCTGGAAGAACACGCCGGTGGAGAACTTGATGCCGCGCTTCTTGAAGGCGCGCTCAAAGTTCTTGATGATGGTGGCGTCCTCGTTGGGGACCAGGGAGGGCAGGCCTTCCACGATGGTGACGTCCACGCCGAAGGACTTCCAGACCGAGGCGAATTCGACGCCGATGACGCCGCCGCCCAGGATGATGGCGCTCTTGGGGATGGAGTCCATGGTGAGGGCCTGGTCGGAGGTGATGACCTTGCCGCCGATTTCCAGGCCGGGCAGGGTACGGGAGTAGGAACCCGTAGCCAGGATGATGTTCTTGCCCTTGTAGGCGGTGCCGTTGACCACGACGGTGTTGGTGCCCTGGAGCTTGCCTTCACCCTCGATGACGGTGATGCCCTTGGATTTGATGAGGCCCTGAAGGCCCTTGTACTTGCCGGCGATGATGCCGTCCTTGTACGCGTTGACGGCGGTCATGTCGATGCTGTCAAGGGTGACGTTCACGCCGTACTTGGCGGAGTCGCGGGCGTGGTCGGCCAGTTCGGCAGAGTGGAGCAGGGCCTTGGTGGGGATACAGCCGTTGTGGAGGCAGGTGCCGCCCAGCTTGGCTTTCTCCACGAGGCCGACGGTGAGGCCGAGCTGTACTGCCCGGAGCGCCGCGGCGTATCCGCCGCTGCCGCCACCGAGTACCAGGATGTCGAATTCTTGCGCAGTTGCCTGATCGGCCACTTAAACGCTCCCTCGCGTGAACGATGACGCGTTCTGCGCGCATCATCTGGTCTTGGAATTGCACTGCCGTGATTATGTCAGCAGGTCAGTTCTCTTGCATTTGTGACTACCGTGGTTCACCTTAGCGAACCACCCATCCATGCTCCACCTTGGCGCAGCGTTTGTGGAGCGCTTGTGTCCAGTGTCACGCGGCCCTGTGGCACAGGGATCACCCGTACCGCAGGGCCGCGCGCACCGCTGCCGCCTCGCGGCGTCAGGCTGCGGCCAGGATGTCTTCCACGTAGGCAACGAGGGTACGGACCGTGCAGCCGGTGCCCTGCTTGTGCGTGTAGCCGTACGGGCTGCCGTTGTTGAAGGACGGGCCGGCGATGTCGATGTGCGCCCAGGGGATCTGCTCGCCCTGCTTGTCCTGTCCCACGAATTCGCGCAGGAACACGGCGGCGGTCATCATGCCGCCATGGCGTTCGCCGATGTTGGCCAGGTCCGCCACCTGGGAATCCAGGGTGGGGCGCAGTTCCTCGGGCAGCGGCATGGGCCACACCAGCTCGCCGGCGCGGTCCGCAGCCGATTTGAGCGCGCCGGTGACGCTGTCCGAGCCCATGACGCCCGCGGTCCGGTTGCCCAGAGCGATGAGCTGCGCACCCGTGAGGGTTGCGACGTCAATGATGGCGTCCGGGTATTCGCGGCTGGCTGCGACAATTCCGTCGGCCATCACCAGGCGGCCTTCGGCGTCAGTGTTGAGCACCTCCACGGTCTTGCCGCCGAACATCGTCAGGACGTCGGCGGGACGGGACGCGGCACCGGACGGCATGTTCTCGGCGATGCAGAGCCATGCCGTGGCCTTGACCGGCAGGCCCAGCCCGGCGAGGGCCAGGACAGTGTTAAGCACGACGGCGGCACCGGCCATGTCGCTCTTCATGTCGCCCATGCCGAGGGCCGGCTTGATGGAGATGCCGCCGGTGTCGAACGTGATGCCCTTGCCCACGAGCGCGATGCTGGAAGCAGCCTTGGCGGGGGAGTACTCCACCTTGACCAGGCGCGGCTGGCGCGTGGAGCCCTTGCCAACGCCCATGATGCCGCCGAAGCCTTCCTTTTCCAGGCGCTTTTCGTCCCAGACCGTCACCTTGACGGGCAGGCCCTTGGCCAGGTCCTTCGCTGCCTCGGCGAATGACTCCGGGTACAGGTGGCTGGGCGGGGTGTTGACCAGCGAACGCGTGGCGTTGACGGCCTTGGCTACCAGGCCCGCGCGCTTCAGTGCAGTGCCGAGTTCCTTCTGCTCCACCACATCGGTGAAAATCAGTGCGTTCCGGACCGGATCCTTGAGCCCGTCCTTGGCGGACCGGAACTCGGTGAAGGAGTACGCGCCCAGCGCCGCACCCTCGGCGACGGCCTCGACGTCGGCGACTGACGCCGTCGGGAACGCCAGCGCCACCGTTGCCAGACCGGCCAGTTGGCGGACCGCGGAACCGGCGGCGCGTCGGAGCGATTCTGCGGCGAGCGGCTTGCCTGCCTGTACCTTGCCCACGCCCGCCAGCACCAGGATGCCCGCGCCGGTTTCCGGCAGGCCGGGCAGCCGGACCACCTGGTCTGCTGCGCCGGTGATGCCAAGCGCCTTGAGGGAATCTGCGAGGGCCTCCGCCGATTTTGCCGTCAGGGGGTTGTCCAGCAGGACCGGCCCGTCAGTTCCCTGCCCCACCCCGATGACCACGGCGTCGCTGGGGCTCTTCTTCAGGTCCCGGGAGACGGTACTAAGGTTGATTTCAGTATTCTTGACCACAGGGATGAGTCCTCAATTCTCGAAAAGATCGGGCGGGGATGCATGTTCGGCTCCCGCCATGGTGGCCCGGAGGCGGCCGTTCCGGACGCGGCCCGGGCGAAAGCAGGCCCGGCTGGCAGGCCAGTTCCGATCGTAGCCCTTAGCCGGCACGGCCGGAGAATTTCCTGAGATGTGCACCACACGGTGGGGCGGAATGCCGCGTCCCAACTCTGCGTTATGCCTGATGACCACCCCAACCCGTGAAAGGACCATGGCGTGCTTGAAAGGATCTCCGGCTCCCTGCTGGACCCCGACGCTCTCTATGCGAGCAACATCGAGCTGTTCCACAGCCCGGAGCTTCGCGGCCTGAACCTGGTGATGGGTTTTACCGGCTTCGCGGACGCGGGCCATGTGGTGAAGCAGATCAATGCCGAACTGCTGGACTCCCTTGATGCCCAGCCCGTCGCCGTCTTCGACGCCGACCAGCTGATCGACTACCGGTCCCGCAGGCCCCACGTGAGCTTCGTCGAAGACCATATCCAGGATTACCAGGAGCCGCGGCTGGCGCTGTACCGGCTGGTTGACGGGCTGGGGAAGCCGTTCCTGCTGCTGGCCGGATTCGAGCCCGACCTTCAGTGGGAGCGCTTCGCCCGTGCCGTGGTGGGCATCGTGGAGAAGCTGGACGTCAACCTGGTCACGTGGATCCATTCGATTCCGATGCCGGTGCCGCACACCCGCCCGGTAGGTGTGACCGTGCATGGAAACCGGCCTGAGCTCATCGAGGGCATCTCCGTGTGGAAACCAACGGTGGAGGTGCCGGCCGCCGTCGGCCACATCCTTGAGCTGCGCCTCGTCGAGGCGAACCGCAACGTTGCCGGCTACGTGATCCACGTGCCGCACTACCTGGCTGAAGCCGAATACCCCACCGCCGCGGTTGCGGGCCTGGAGTACCTGGGTGCTGCCACGTCCCTCATGCTGCCCACGGACCGTCTGCGCGAATCGGGCCGCGACGTGAGCCGCCAGATCGCCGAGCAGATCGAGGCCTCGGACGAGGTCCAGCAGGTGGTCTCGCGGTTGGAAACCCGTTACGACGAAAAGTCCGACGGCATCGTCCGCCGGTCCCTGCTCGCCGACGAGAATGACGAGCTTCCCGACGGCGATGAGCTGGGTGCCGCCGTTGAGGCCTACCTCGCCCGGGAGAACCCCGGGCAGTAGCCGGCGGGCGCGTGCTGCGGTGGGGCCCGCGGCATGTGGGCATAATGAAGACGTGACTGCACCCCGCGCCTGGCTGATTTGGACCGTCGGCGTTTTTGGGTACCTGGTGGCCGTGTCCCAGCGCACGTCCTTCGGCGTGGTGGGACTCGAAGCCACCGAGCGGTTCCATGCCAGCGCATCGGCAATCTCGTTCTTCACCGTTCTGCAGTTGCTGGTCTACGCGGCCCTGCAGATCCCCGTGGGGCTCCTGGTGGATCGGTTCGGTTCACGGGCCATGATCGCCGGGGGCGCAGTCCTGATGGGCCTGGGCCAGTTTCAGCTCGCCTTTGCCGACAGCATTCCCGGCGGTGTCCTGGGCCGCGTCCTGGTGGGCGCCGGTGATGCGATGACCTTCATTTCCGTGATCCGGCTGATCCCGTTGTGGTTCGCGCCCGCCAGGGTTCCCCTCGTCACCCAGCTGACCGGCATGTCCGGGCAGCTGGGCCAACTCATCAGCGTGATCCCCTTCGCCTTCGTCCTCCACTCTTCCGGCTGGACCCCCGCGTTCCTGATGCTCGCCGGCATGTCCGCACTCGCTGCTGTGCTGGTGGTGATCCTGCTCCAGGACGTTCCGCCCGGCGTCGAACGGCCCACATCGCAGCAGGGGCTGAAGGCGACGGGCGTGTCCCTGGCCAGCGCGTGGCGCCAGCCCGGCACCCGGCTGGGAATGTGGAGCCACTTCACCATCCAGTTCAGCGGAACCGTGTTCGCCATGACGTGGGGGTACCCTTTCCTGATTTCCGGACAGGGCCTGGACGCCGGCACCGTTGCATCCCTCATGGCGCTGTACGTGGCTGCGGCGATGGCGGTGGGTCCGTTCATTGGCCGTTTCGTCTCCCGGCACCCGCTGCGGCGCTCCACGATGGTCCTGCTGATCGCCGCGGTGACTGCTGCCGCCTGGGCTGCGGTCCTGCTTTTCCCGGGCCGTGCCCCGCTCTGGCTGCTGGCCATCCTGGTGGTGGCCCTGGCCATCGGCGGCCCCGGGTCCATGATCGGCTTCGACTTTGCCCGGACCTTCAACCCCGCCCACCGCATCGGCACCGCTACGGGAATCGTGAACGTTGGCGGCTTTATCGCTGCGCTGACGGCCATTTTCCTGATCGGCGTCGTGCTGGACCTCCTGTACGCCAGTGGATTCTCCAACGGCGTCCTCTACGGGCTCGATCCCTTCCGCATAGCCCTCAGCCTTCAGTTCGTTCTCCTCGGGTTCGGCGCGGCCGCAGTGATTGGTTGCCGTCGGAAGGTCCGGCGACGGATGGCTGAGCAGGGCGTGGTGGTTCCGCCGTTGCGGACTGCCCTTGCCAGGCAGCGCCGCGAGAACCTGGCGCGGCGCAGCCGAAACACTCCTTCGGGCGACTGACCAGTCCTCCACAACCGGAATCCGCCGTCACTGTGCGGTGGCTTTCAGGGTTTTTGTTGTTGGACGCCGCCGCCTGCGGGCGACGCCGGGCCGGACTTTTCCACTTAGCCAGGCCCGCACCTTTCCGGCTGCGGCCGCCCGGCGGATCGTGGAGCCATGACAGCTCCCGATCGACTCACCGTCACCGGACCCGCGGACATCCTCGGTTTCATTCCGCATTCGCTGGGCTACTGGCCTTCCGACAGCCTCGTGGCCATGACCATGCACGGCAGGCAGCTTGGTGCCACGCTTCGGCTTGACCTGCCGGCACCTGAAGGGGATGCCGCGCCGGAGCACTATCTGCAGGCGGTACGCGGCTACCTTGGTGCTGACACGAGTGCTGACGGCACGCTGCTGGCCGTCTTCACCAGCGACACGCACCTGGCCGCAGGCACTTATGGCCTGCTGCTGGCGGGCCTCGCGCCCGTGCTGGATCGGGCCGGCATGCCGGTCCGGGACGCCTGGTACGTCGGAGTGCACTACTGGCGCGACGCGTACTGCCTGGACGCCGGGTGCTGCCCTGCTCCAGGACGCCCCGTCCAGGAAATCCGCGACAGCGCACTCAACGCGGAAATGGTGTACCGCGGAAGCAGTGTGGGTCCCGCGCCCGAACGGCAGGAGCCTGCTGCCCGGCCCGTTCCCGCCATGCACCGGGCCGCCGCCATGGAGGCAGAGGAAGAGTGGGAATGCGGTTTGTCGCCGCGGCGCCGCAGCCTGGCACAGTTCCGGTTGGTCCTTGACGTGTGGGAGTACCTGCTGGCCCGGCCTGCCGGGTTGCCGTGGGTACCGGATGTGGACCGCGACGGTTTCCTGTCCGCCTCGCTCCTGGTCCCCCATTGGCGGGACGCTGTCCTGGTGATGGGCGCAGCAGGGAGGAACGCGGCCGAGGCCGGCGTTGAAGGGCTCCACCTCTTCGACGAGGCCCATCAGCTGGAGGCGATCAGCCCGCTGTGGGTACCGGGCAATGACGCCGGCATGACAGGCGACGCGGGCGGGCCAGGTCCAGCAGGGGAGCGCTGGGGGATCGAACGGCTTCACGCAGCGCACCGCACTGAACCGGTGTCCGCCGGCGGGGAAGTGCCCAACTACGGGGCCGTCCTGATGGGCATGGCGCCCGAAGTCCCGGACTGGGCGGGCATGGACGGGCTGGACCGCATCCTGGCGGAGCTGGCCGCGTTGGGCGGCCAGGCGGCCGCAGCGGCGCTGACCGGCCGGGGCTGGATCTCATGGTGCCGTGGCCGCGGTTCCTATGCCGCCCGGCACCTGAATGACGCGCTGGGCGCCGAGCCCGGGTACCGGCTTGCGGAACTGATCCTGGAGCTGGTGGGGCGCGGATCCATTTGCGGATGGGCGGCCAGGAAGGAATCCGCCTGGCAGAAGTTCGGTCCCGGAGCCGCTGCGTGAGCGGAGGCCGCAGATAGAGGCAGCAGGTCCGGAAGCAGCCTGTGGGGAGCCCGGGGAGGCCCGATGCGGCGAAACATGAGACAATGGTTGCCGAGACCCGGTTGGGTCCGTGTATCGAGCACCAGCAGTATTGCCCTCCGGGGAACAATACGGCCGCTCCGGTAGTTGTTCCATTAGACTCTGCCGGCCGTGGTGGCGCTTGATTTCCACCACGGACTTGACAGGGTCATAGTGGTGTTGCCCGTATGGCGATTCCACAGACCACCGCAAGAAAGGTTTTCTGTGACCCCGTCTTCCACGAAGAAGGACCCCGCCGCCCAGGACAATATGTCCGCTGAGGAGAAGCAGGCTGCGACCAACGCCAAGCGGGCCGCTACGCGGGCAGCCAACAAGGCTTCCTCCGGTGCGGACGGCAAGCCCGAGCCCAAGAAGCGCGGGCCCAAGCCCGGCGCCAAGGCGGCCGCGGAGGCTGCCAACAAGGCTTCTGCCGACGATGCTGACGAGGCTGAGGACGCCGAGGAGGAACTCGACGAGAGCCTCCTGGAAGGCGCCGAGGCCGCTGAAGAGAGCGAAGCCACCACTGCCAAGGGTGCCGTCGGCAGCGGCAAGGGCTTTGTCTACTCTGACGCCGACGACGACGACGCCCCCGTCCAGCAGGTCATGTCGGCCGGCGCCACGGCCGACCCCGTCAAGGACTACCTGAAGCAGATCGGCAAGGTGGCACTGCTCAACGCTGAGCAGGAAGTGGACCTTGCGCTGCGGATCGAGGCCGGCCTGTTCGCCGAAGAGAAGATCGCCGCTGACGACGGTTCCATGGAGCCGAAGTACAAGCGCGAACTCGAATTCATCATCCACGACGGCAAGCGCGCCAAGAACCACTTGCTGGAGGCCAACCTCCGCCTGGTGGTCTCACTGGCCAAGCGCTACACCGGCCGCGGCATGCTCTTCCTGGACCTGATCCAGGAAGGCAACCTTGGCCTGATCCGCGCCGTGGAGAAGTTCGACTACACCAAGGGCTTCAAGTTCTCCACGTACGCCACGTGGTGGATCCGCCAGGCCATCACCCGCGCCATGGCCGACCAGGCCCGGACCATCCGTATCCCGGTGCACATGGTGGAAGTCATCAACAAGCTGGCCCGCGTCCAGCGCCAGATGCTGCAGGACCTGGGCCGCGAACCCACGCCCGAGGAACTGGCCCTGGAACTCGACATGACCCCTGAAAAGGTTGTCGAGGTCCAGAAGTACGGCCGCGAACCCATCTCCCTCCACACCCCGCTGGGTGAAGACGGTGACTCCGAGTTCGGCGACCTCATCGAGGACTCCGAAGCCGTGGTTCCCGCAGACGCCGTGAGCTTCACGCTGCTGCAGGAGCAGCTGCACTCCGTTCTGGACACCCTGTCCGAGCGCGAAGCGGGCGTCGTGGCCATGCGCTTCGGCCTGACCGACGGACAGCCGAAGACTTTAGACGAAATCGGCAAGGTCTACGGAGTCACGCGCGAGCGGATCCGCCAGATCGAATCGAAGACCATGTCCAAGCTGCGCCACCCGTCCCGCTCCCAGGTGCTGCGCGACTACCTCGACTAGGCATCACGCGCCGCCGGACCCGCCAGGCTCCGGCAGCAGGGCAGGTCAGCGGGCCGGTCCGGATCCATCAGGGATCCGGGCCGGCCCGCTGCCGGTTCCGGCCTCGTTCGGCTGAACCGGAGCCGTTCGGCTGGACCCGCATCGTTCGACTGGAAGGTCCCGTGCGGCCGATCATCATCGCCGGCGAAGACGTGTTAAGGCAAAAAGGGAGGGACCCCTCCTTCCGGAGGAGTCCCACCCTTTGGACGTTATGCTGTCCCTAGTCGATTTCCACGGCTTCCTTCTGGTGAAGCTTTGCCGTCTCATCGTGCCAGTCCGAGCTCAGGGGCTTGAGCGTCGCTTCGACGGCACGGGCATGGTGGCCGCAGAACAGCAGCTCACCGCCGGAGGACTCGAGTACAACCCGGACATACGCTTGAGCTCCGCAACGGTCGCACCGGTCGAGTGCGTTGAGTGTGCGGTCTGCCACTGCTGTTGTCATAATCGGCCTCCTTAGTAGATCTGTATGTCTATATAACCAGTATTCGTATCCAAACCATCGCAAGGATGGACCAAGTTCGCTGTCCGCGTATCCGCAAGCTTCGGTCAAGATTGGCGCCTGCCGGGCACGCGGCGGCTGAGTGGCGCGGTCCACACGGGCCGCCAAGAGTGGCAACCGCAGCTCCTGTCCGGGGCCGACTACCCTAGAGGGAGCGCTTTACGCGCCTGCTGTTCCGTCCCTGAAGGAGTTCATCACCAGTGGCACCAAGCTCTGAGTACACCGCCCGGCATCTGTCAGTTCTTGAAGGCCTGGAGGCCGTCCGCAAGCGCCCGGGCATGTACATCGGCTCAACCGACTCGCGCGGCCTGATGCACTGCCTCTGGGAAATCATCGACAACTCAGTGGATGAGGCCCTGGCAGGCTTTGGCCACGACATCCGCATCATCCTGCATGCGGACAACTCCGTGGAGATCCACGACGACGGCCGCGGCATCCCCATCGACAAGGAACCCAAGACGGGACTCACCGGCGTCGAAGTGGTCTTTACCAAGCTGCACGCCGGCGGCAAGTTCGGTGGTGGCTCCTACACGGCCTCTGGCGGCCTTCACGGCGTTGGCGCGTCGGTGGTCAACGCGCTGTCATCCAGGCTGGACGTGGAAGTCGACCGGGGCGGCAAGACCTACCAGATGTCCTTCCGCAGGGGCGAGCCCGGCCGGTTCAAGGATGTTGGAAGCAAGGTCGATCCTGCCGCTCCGTTCACCCCGTTCGTTGACGACTCGGTGCTCGACATCGTCGGCAAGGCCAAGCGAGGCGTCACGGGCACCCGCATCCGCTACTGGGCTGACCGCCAGATCTTCACACCCGACGCCAAGTTTTCCTACGACGAACTGGCGGCCCGCGCACGGCAGACATCCTTCCTGGTGCCGGGCCTGAAGCTGACCGTCCGTGATGAACGCCGGGTCCCCGGAACCCCGGGCGAGGCCGGCCCGCACGAGGAGGTGTTCCACCACGACGGCGGCATTTCCGAGTTTGTCGACTTCCTGGCCGCAGACCCGCCGGTGACCGACGTCTGGCGGCTGCACGGTTCGGGCAAGTTCAAGGAAACCGTCCCGGTCCTCGACGAGCGCGGCCACAGCCAGCTGGCAGAGGTGGAACGGGACTGCGAGGTGGACGTGGCCCTGCGGTGGGGCATCGGCTATGACAGCACCGTCCGCAGCTTCGTCAACATCATCTCCACGCCGAAGGGCGGAACGCACCAGTCCGGCTTCGAGCAGGCGCTCGTGAAGACCTTCCGCAAAGCCGTGGAAACCAACGCCCGCAAGCTGAAAGCCGGCAACGACAAGATCGAAAAGGACGACATTTTTGCCGGCCTGACGGCAGTCCTGACCGTCCGCCTTGCCGAGCCGCAGTTCGAAGGCCAGACCAAGGAAATCCTTGGCACCTCCGCCGTCCGTGCCATCGTGGCCAAGGTGGTGGAACGGGAGATCGTTGCCAAACTGAGCTCCGCCAACCGCAACGACAAGGCGCAGTCGGCCCTGCTGCTCGAGAAGATCGTCAGCGAGATGAAGTCGCGCATCTCGGCCCGTGTGCACAAGGAGACCCAGCGGCGGAAGAACGCGCTGGAAACCTCCTCGATGCCCACAAAGCTGGCCGACTGCCGCACGGACGACGTCGAACGTTCCGAACTCTTCATCGTGGAAGGCGACTCGGCGCTGGGGACTGCCAAGCTGGCACGGTCCTCCGACTTCCAGGCGCTGCTGCCCATCCGCGGCAAGATCCTCAACGTGCAGAAGGCCTCCGTGGGGGACATGCTCTCCAACGCCGAATGCGCGGCCCTCATCCAGGTGGTGGGTGCAGGGTCCGGGCGCAGCTTCGACATCAGTGCGGCCCGTTACGGCAAGGTCATCCTGATGACCGATGCCGACGTGGACGGCGCGCACATCCGCACGCTGCTGCTGACGCTCTTCTTCCGCTACATGCGCCCGATGATCGAGAAGGGCAGGGTGTTCGCTGCCGTCCCGCCGCTGCACCGGGTGGAGGTGGTCAACGCCGGCCAAAAGGCCAACGAGATGATCTACACCTACTCCGAGGCCGAGCTGCACGTGCTGCTGGCCAGGCTGGCCAAGGAAGGCAAGCGGTACAAGGAACCCATCCAGCGGTACAAGGGCCTGGGCGAAATGGACGCGGAGCAGCTGGCCGAGACCACCATGGACCCCCGGCACCGGATGCTCCGCAAAGTGGGGATCGCGGAACTGGAAGAGGCCGAGAAGACCTTTGACCTGCTGATGGGCTCTGACGTGTCTCCGCGCAAGGACTTCATCATCGCCGGCGCCGCAAGCCTGGACCGGGAGCGCATCGACGCCTGATGCAGGGTGCTGGCCGGACGGACGGCCCACCGGCCTCCGCGCGGCGCAGCGTCCGAATGTAGGGCGCGACGGCGGGAGGTTCAGCCCAGCAGGCCGGGCACCACCAACAGTGCAGTGGGGAGCGCCAGCAGGAGCACGCACGCGGTGAGGACCAGGCTCCGTGCGGCCCGCGGCAGTCCGGGCTGCGGCGAGAGCAGCCGGCTGACCCGGGACGCCGTAGTGCGGGCGGAGTCGGAGCCCGCAGTTCCCGCGGCGGCCTCGAGGCCGGACAACGCCATCCCGGGAGCGGCCTGGCCGCCGCCGGGCCCGTTCGTTCCGGCTGGCGAACCGCTGGCCACGATCGCGATTGCCTTGATGAGCGTGGCTCTGCCGGCCGTCCGCAGGGCAACATCGTCGGCCAGCATCTCGATCAGTGAGCTCACCGATTCCTGCGCCAACCGCGTGGTGGGCAGCCAGGGGAGGGCCTGGCGCCACGCAGCGAACGCCCACAACAGCAAGTGGTGCCGCTGGCTCAGGTGGGCGTTCTCGTGGGTCAGGACGGCCTGGAGCTCTGCGGGTTCAAGGGCCGCCATGAGGCCGTCGGACAGGACGGTGACAGACCTTGCTCCGCCGGGCAGGCAGTAGGCCACCGGGGAGTCATGGCTGATGACCAGCGTGGCGGTGTCCTGCCCGGAAGGGGACGCCAGCAGCGCCAGCAGTTCCCGGTGGCGACGCCGCTGCCGCTGGATCCGGTAGTAGGTCAGCAGCAGGGTGAAGACAAGGTGGGCCGTCAGCAAAGCTGCTGCAGACAGGGCAAAAATGTGCCAGAAGCCCAAAGCCGTGGTGGGGGCGTTGAAGAGCACCATGCCTGCCAAAGACCGGAGCCCGGCGATGAGGTTGTCCCCGATGGGCTCCAGGCCGTACACCAGCATGGCGCCGATCATCGACAGGCCACCTGCCAGGGCGATGGCCTGCCAGAGCAGCATGGCCGTAAACGGCGACCGCGCGGGCCATTGCGCGCGCGACAGCAGGATGGGTACCGGCCACGCCAGTATGATCGCCAGGACCGCCAGCAGGTATGAGGCCCAGAACATGGTGGGCTAGACGTGACCCAGCAGTTTGCGCAGCGTTTCGGCTTCACCTTCGGAGACGGATCCAATAAACCGGGCCAGTACGGCCTCGCGGTCCGGAGCCGACCCCAGCACCTCGTGCATCAGTTCGGCCGTGTGGTCCGCCCGGCTGGATACTGCCTGGTAGCGGTGCGGACGGGTTCCGCGTTCCCGCTCCACAAGGCCCTTCTTTTCCAGCCTCGACAGCACCGTGAGCACGGTGGTCACCGCGAGTTCCTTGCCCTCATGGCCGGGGCCGCCCTGCGCGGCGGACGTGCGGGCCAACTGGTCCCGCAGCGTGTTGGCCGTGGCTGCTTCCTGGCCCGCCCAGAGCAGGTCCATCACTGCCCGTTCCAGTTCACCAAGACTAGCCATTGCACTTTTCCTTTTTGTCCCCGCACCGCGCGCTTCCCGCGCCGGTGACTGCTCAACGGTTAAACAACTACAGGTTCAAATTTACCCTGAAACCGCCGGACTTTCTACGTTGGGTAGAACACGTGGCGCGTCCGGCGGTTAAGCCGCATGCTGGTAGCGGCGGTGCGTTTTCCGTCGGACAGCAAGTTGTTCTACACTCTGTAGAAGTTGAACTTCTACGAAACGTAGAAGTTTGAGTTGGCCTAGAGTAGGGACCCGCGTTGGACGCCTTGGAAATCGCACGCTGGCAATTCGGCATCACCACCGTCTACCACTTCATGATGGTCCCGCTGACCATTGGCCTGGGCCTGGTGGTGGCCATCATCCAGACGGCCTGGCACCGCACCGGCAAGCCCGAGTATCTGCGGATGACCAAATTCTGGGGAAAGCTCTTCCTCATCAACTTCATCATGGGCGTTGCCACCGGCATCGTCCAGGAGTTCCAGTTCGGCATGGCCTGGAGCGAATACAGCCGGTTCGTCGGCGATGTGTTCGGCGCACCCCTGGCCCTGGAAGCCCTGCTGGCCTTCTTCGTCGAGTCCACCTTCCTGGGGCTGTGGATCTTTGGCTGGAAGCAGCTGAAGCCGGGCATCCACCTGGCCTGCCTCTGGATAGCGGTGATCGGATCGGTCTTCTCCGCCTACTTCATCATCGTGGCCAACAGCTGGATGCAGCACCCGGTGGGCGTCGAAATGATCGACGGACGCCCGGTCATGACGGACGCCTGGGCCGTCTTCACCAACAACACCGCACTGGTTGCCGTCCCGCACACCCTCTTCGGCGCCCTTGCCGTGGCCGGTGCCTTCCTGCTGGGTATCGCCTGGTACCACCTGTGGCGCCGGCGCCACGACGGCATCGACACCGTGGGTGCCGACGGCAAGGTCATTCCCGGCGAGTCCGCCTCGATCCCCGGCCGTGACCGGGCAGACCACAGCGTCTGGATCCGGTCCCTGAGAATCGGTGCCGTGGTAGCCATGATCTCGTTCGCAGGAACTGCCGTCACCGGCGACCTGCAGGGCAAGCTCATGTTCGAACAGCAGCCCATGAAGATGGCTGCAGCGGAAGCGGCCTGCCACGACGGCACCGGATTCTCCGTGCTGAGCATCGGCAATATCGGATCCCAGAACTGCGACGACATCGTGGCCGTCATCGAAGTTCCCGGAATCCTGTCCTTCCTGGCCAAGGGCGACTTCACCACCGAGGTGAAGGGCGTGAATACACTGCTGCCCGAGTACAAGGAGAACTACGGCACCCACCTGCCGGACAACCCCATCTACGGTGAGCGTGCCGGCCAGGAAATTGAATACCTTCCTGTCATGGAAGTTACCTACTGGGGCTTCCGGATGATGATCGGCTTCGGCGGACTCGCCGCGATGGCGGCTGTGGTGGCCCTCTGGCTGACCCGTAAGGGCACCGTGCCGCAATCGCCGTGGCTCATGCGCCTTGCCATCTTCGGCATCCTCGCCCCGTTCGGCGCCAACGCCGCGGGCTGGATTTTCACAGAGATGGGCCGGCAGCCGTTCGTGGTGGCCCCCAACCCCGATCCCAGCGGCATCGACCAGGTGTTCATGTTCACGGCCGCAGCCGTCTCACCCGGGGTTTCGGCGGGCGAGCTGGTGGCTTCACTGGTCACCCTGACAGCGGTCTACGCCGTGCTGCTGGTGGTGGAGGTCAAGCTGCTGGTGAAGTACATCCGCGGCGGCGTGGTGTCCGCCATGCCCGAACTGGCCCATGTCCCCGCCGACGGGAACGAGGACGAAACACCAGGCACCGGCGGACCCGGCGGCGCCAAGCCAGCCGACGACGTCCTGGCCTTCGCCTACTAAGAGCAGAGGAATTCGACAATGGAACTGCTTCCCACCATCTGGTTCATCGCCATTGCGGTGCTGTGGACCGGCTACCTCTTCCTCGAAGGCTTTGACCTCGGCGTGGGGATGCTGATGAAGATCTTCGCGCGGAACAACACCGAACGCCGGGTCCTGCTGAACACGGTCGGCCCCGTCTGGGACGGCAACGAAGTGTGGCTGCTGACCGCCGGCGGTGCCACGTTTGCAGCCTTCCCCCTCTGGTACGCCTCCCTGTTCTCTGCCCTCTACCTGCCCCTCCTGGTGGTCCTCGTTGCCCTGATCTTCCGCGCCGTAGCCTTCGAATACCGCGGCAAAGTGGACACGGACCGCTGGCGTGCCCGGTGGGACTGGGCCATTGCCCTGGGATCCTTTTTCGCCGCCTTCGGCGTGGGAGCCGCGCTGGCCCTGACCACCACCGGGCTGCCCCTGAATGCCAACGGCGACCGCGAAGGCGGCCCGTTCGCCTGGTTCAGCGGCTACGCCCTACTGGGCGGCGCAGCCGTGGTGGGCTTCTCGCTGGTCCACGCGCTGGCCTTCCTTGCCCTGAAGACCGACGGCGAGGTGCGGCACCGTGCCCGCGCCTGGTTCGTGCGACTGCTTCCGGTGCTGATCCTTCCTATCGCGGCCTGGGCGCTGAGCATCCAGTTCCTGGACGGCAAACCCTGGACCTGGGCGCTCGTGGTGCTCGCGGTAGCGGCCGCCGCCACCGCCTGGATGCTGGCCCGCGCCGGCGCTGAAGGCCGGGCGTTCCTGGCGCTCGGCGGTTTCCTGGTGCTCGGCACGGCCTCCATCTTCGGCGCCGTGTTCCCCGTGGTGCTGCCCTCCACCCTGGACACCGCCTTTGACCTGACCATCTCCAACGCCTCGTCCTCGGACTACACCCTGGGGCTCATGACCATTGTGGCCGCGTTCGGACTTCCGCTCGTGATCGCCTACCAGGCATGGACCTATTGGGTGTTCCGCCGCAGGGTCAGCACGGATTCCATTCCGGAGGCCCACAGCTTCCTGCCTGCCATCGCCGTCAAGGCGTTCACCACCAAGGGCTGACGTGCGGCCCATGCTCCCGCCGGGACCCGCAACCCGCGCTGCCGTCTACTGGCTTGGCCTGCTCGCGGCGCTGAAAGCGCTCTCGCTCGTCCTGATGGGACAGGCGGTAGCAGCCGCGCTTGCAGGGCTGGCGGGCGGGGAGGCCGTACATCCGGACCAGATCGCGGTGGGAATGGCCGGCGTTGTCCTGCGGTCCATCACCGTGTGGGGGCAGGCTGTTGCCGCCCGCCGCGCCGCGCTGGGCATCAAGGAGGAACTGCGGGCCGGGCTACTGGAGCGGACGCTGCGCAACGGGGTGCGCGAAACCGGCCCGGCGGACGGCGGGCTCGCCGTGCTGGCCAGCCGCGGCCTGGACGCCCTGGACAGCTACTACACCCAGTTCCTGCCGGCGCTGGTGAATTGCGCCGCAGTTCCGCTGCTGCTCGGTGCGAGGATCCTCTTCGCTGACTGGGTCAGCGCAGTGGTGATCGTCCTGACCGTGCCCCTGGTCCCGCTGTTCATGGTGCTGATCGGCCGCTACACCGAAGACAACGTCCGCGAGGCCCAGGCTTCGCTGGCCAGGCTCTCGGCACACATGCTGGAACTCGCCAAGGGACTGCCCGTCCTGGTGGGCCTGGGCAGGGCGACGGCGCAGCGCAAAGCCCTCGAGGAAATCTCCGAGGAATACCGCTCGCGCACCATGGGGACACTGCGGACGGCGTTCCTGTCCGCCCTGGCGTTGGAACTCATTGCCACCATCTCCGTGGCGGTGGTTGCCGTGTTCATCGGCGTGCGCCTGGTCTACGGCGACATGCCGCTCGAAGCCGGGCTGCTGGCACTGATCCTCGCCCCGGACTGTTACCTGCCGCTCCGGGAACTTGGCACGGCGCACCACGCCAGCGACGACGGCCGGGTGGCCCTGGCCGGGGTCACCGAGGTCAAGGACGCCCCCGAGGCGAAGCCACTGCCTGCCGCGCCGGCGGGAAGGCCTGGAGCGCCGCTCACCGTCACCGGCCTCGCCGTAACCTACCGCGGAAGGTCCCGCGCCGCCGTCGGCCCCCTGACGTTTGAGGCGCCCCAAAGCCGGATCACCGCGTTGGACGGTCCCAGCGGCGCCGGTAAGAGCACCGTGCTGGGCGTCCTGGCCGGCACCATCGGGGACGGTGCAGGGGCATCCGTTACCGGGACGGTGGCCGGGCTGGACCGGAACGCCGTGGCCTGGGTGCCGCAGCATCCCGTGCTGGTGGCCGACAGAGTACTGGACGAAGTGCTGCTGTACCTCGGCGCCAACCCCCGCAACGCCCGCGACAGTGCGCTGGCTGAGGAAACCGCCCGCGGCTGCCTCGCCAGGGCCGGGGCCGGGCACCTGGCCGCGAAGCATCCTGCGGAGCTGAGCCCAGGGGAGTTGCGGCGCGTTGCGCTGGCCCGCGGCCTGGCGAGGATCGAAGCTGGAGCAACAGTGCTCCTGCTGGATGAGCCCACCGCGCACCTTGACCGCGATTCGGCGCAGGCTGTGGAGGACGCCATCCGCGGGCTGCGCGGCAAGGTCACCGTGATCCTGGTGGCCCACGAGGAGCGGACCCGCAGCCTCGCCGACGTGCTGGTGCCGGTCGGCGGCCGTGCCACGGCGCTGGAATCCATGCACCAGCCGGGCACGTTGCCCGCCAGGGCATCTTCCGCCGGCGCAACCGGCCTTCACGCAGTTGCTTCAGCAGCCCCGCCCGCGTCGCACCCGGCCACTGCATACCCGCCCACCGGAACCCCGCGCGAGGACAGCGCCAAGCACGGAACTGCGGGCCGCCCCGGCCGGGGCGTCATGGGACTACTGGCTCCGCTGCTGGCGCCGGTGCGTGGAAAATTCGCTGCCGCCGCCATCGTCGGTACCTTCGCAGCGCTCTTCGCGGTTGCACTGTCCGGGTTGTCCGGCTGGCTGATCATCCGGGCCAGCGAGCAGCCGCCCATCCTGTACCTGCTGAGCGCCATTGTTGGCGTGCGCTTCTTCGGCATTGGCAGGGCCGTGTTCCGATACTGGGAGCGGCTGCTGCTGCACGATGCCGTGTTCGCTGCGCTTACCAGGCTCCGGGGGAGGCTGTGGGCGTCGCTGAGCCGCCGGGCCCTGGCCCTCCGCCGCCTCCTCCAGGGCGGGAACGTGCTGGGTACCGTCATCGACGACGTCGACACCGTCCGGGACCTCCTGCCCCGGGTGGTGCTGCCCCCCGTCACCGCTGTGGCGGTCGCCGTGCTGGCATTGGGAACCACCTGGCTGGTGGTCCCGCCGGCACTGCCGGCGGCCATGGCCGCCGCCGCGGCCAGCCTGGTACTGGCGCCCGCGCTGGCGCTCTGGGGCGACCGGAAGTCCGCAACGGCGGAGCAGGTGCTGCGCTCAGGCGTGCTCCGCCGCATCTCAGCTGCCTTGGATGCCCGGGCAGAGCTGTCCGCCAACGGTGTGGCGCCGCGGGTGCTGGACGGACTCCGCAGCGAAGACCGCAAGGCCACCGCCGCCTCCCAGCAGTCGGCCTGGGCCGAGGGCCTGGGCCACGCGGTCACCGCGGCCGCCTGCGGTACCGCAGCGCTCGCCAGCGCGTGGCTGGCCGCCCCTGCAGTCCTGGATGGACGGATTGAGCCTGCCCTGGCCGCCGTCGTGGTCCTGCTGCTGCTGGCCCTGGTGGAGCCCTACTCGGCCATGACGACGGCGGTGCGCCAGTTCCCCGCACTGCGCGCGGTCCTGCAGCGCGTGGCTTCGTCCGGGGCGCTTGACGCATCCGGCGCTCAGGACAACGCCGGCGGCACCACGGACGGGCTGCAGCCGGTGCCGGCGCGTGATGGCGGAGTTCCCGGGCTGGAGCTGGCGAACCTCGCGGCAGCGTGGCCCGGCGGCGCACCGGTCTTCACCGGGCTCAATGCGGTTGCCGGGCCCGGGCATTGGCTGGCCGTCACGGGGCCGTCCGGCTCGGGGAAATCGACGCTGCTTTCGGTCCTGCTGGGCTTCCTGCCGCCGGCCGCCGGAAGTGTCAGGGTGTCGGGCGGGGTGGCGTGGTGCCCGCAGGAGGCCCACCTCTTCGACTCCACCATCCGCGGCAACCTCCTGCTGGGGCGCGCCGCGGCGGTACCGAACGGGCGTGAAGAGGACACCCCTGGACAGGGCAAGCCGGGGGAGAGCGCGACGGAACAGGACATGGCAGCGGTGATTGCCGCCGTCGGCCTCACGGGCCTGATGGAACGGCTGCCCGCGGGACTGGACACTCGGATTGGTCCCGGTGGTGCTTTCCTCAGTGGCGGCGAACGCCAGCGCCTTGCGGTAGCCCGCACCCTGATGACCGGTGCCGAGGTGATCCTGCTGGACGAGCCCACCGCGCACCTGGATGCCGAATCGGCCAGTGCCATGCTGCACGACCTGCGGGACGGCCTGCGGGACCGGACGGTGGTGCTGGTAACCCACCACGCCGCCGATATCCAGGCCGGGGATGTTCGGTTGGCGCTCGCGCCGGGCCCCGAACTCCGGGAGCCCGGCCGGGCAGCGGCGGGGCTGCGGGCCTGACGCGAACGCGCCCGGGGCCGGCTGCCAGCGGAACTATCCGTCGACGTCGTGCAGGTGGTGGACGACGTCGTGCAGGAAGTAGCGCGCGAGCGTCAGGACCGTGAACTCTGAGCCGTTGCTGCGCAGCCCCTTGCGGTCCCAGTCGGATTCGCGGACCCCGGCGAAGGACTCCGCCACCTGCTGCCCCTCGGCAGCAAGCTCGGTGTTTACCACTGCCGGATCGGCGTTGGCGTAGTCCTTCTCGATGGCGGTCAGGTCCTGGTCCCAGTTCTCAAACTTTGCGTCGTCGGAGTCCAGCATCAGGTTCAGGCGCTGGTCAAACAGGCTAAAGACATCGCGCACGTGGCAGGCGTACTCCAGCGCGGACCAGGTGTTGTCGTCGGGGCGCTCGGCCACCTCCGGCCGGCGCAGGACGGCCCGCCACCGGGGCAACATGTTTTCGATGGTGCCGGGGACCGTTGCCGGTGTGGTGGTGGAGGGGTCGAACGAGCAATCGGGGCAGGGGCGGTCCAGGACCCAGGTCCAGTCCTTCTCATCAGGCACGATAGGCATGGGAGCAGTCTAAGCGGAGAGCTGTTACATTGGCCGTTCGCGGCGCACGCGTCACGGGACCCGGAAGCGGCACGTCCAGCTGGAGAATCCGGACTGCCCGGTATCTGATGCCGGATACGCGCACACCTATCCATCGGAAAGTACAAGCAATGAAGCACCCGGACGCTGCACGGTTCCTCGCCGCCTACGACTCCCAACTGCGCCTCGCCCCCGAAGTGGCCGGCGCCAGGTCAGTGCGCCCGCTCGGCCCGCTGCTGCTCGCCACGTTCGACGGCGGACGCGGGTTCGTCACCTACGCTGACCTGGGCGGGGCGCCTGCGGCCGTCGTCGCGGACTGGGTGGGCCAGGCGGTGGCGCACTTCCGCGCGGACCCGGCGGTGCAGTCCGTGGAGTGGAAGACCCGCGGGCACGACTCCGCGCCGGGGCTGCACGGGGCATTGCTGGCCCACGGCTTCGTGCCCGCTGACGCCGAATCGATCATGATTGGTGCCGCTGCCGCCCTGGTGGCGGACGTTCCCCTGCCGCCCGGGGTGTGGCTTCGGCCGGTCACCGAGCCAGCAGAAGTCCGCGCAGTGAGCGCCATGCAGGACGTCGCTTTCGGGGCCGGCGTTTCCGAAGCGAGGGCTGAAGACCTGCTGCGGCGGTTGGCCGCCGGCGACGGCACCGAACTGTGGGCAGCAGGCCATAAGGGCCGCATCGTCAGTGCCGGGCGCCTTGAACCGGTGGCAGGGACGGACTTCGCCGGCATCTGGGGCGGGGCCACCCTGGCGCCGTGGCGCGGGCAGGGCATTTACCGGGCCCTCACCGCACAGCGTGCCCGTTCCGCCCTGCGGCTCGGCAAGACGCTGATCCACAGCGACTCCACCGAATACTCCCGCCCCATCCTCGAGCGGTACGGGCTGGTCAAGGTCTCCACCACCACGCCGTACAACTGGAGCCGGGAAGCCTGATCCGGAACAGCCGTGGTGACGGGCGGACCTTGCCTCGAGGGCGGTTTATGCCCCGGCGGCGGCCTCCGGCCACGCCATCGCGGCACCCACCACGTCCACGGCCTGGGACAAGGGGACACCGGAACCATCCCGGCGGCCGTGCTCCTGCGGAAGTGACCTGGCGACGCCCGCGGCCGACGACGCCTTGGCCGGCCCATGCCCTGCCCACGCCAGCAGCAGGGTGTCCTCGCCCTTCAGGAACCGGTGCGCACGCACTCCCGCAGTTGCGCGGCCCTTCACCGGGTATTCGGAGAATGCGGTCACCTTCGCCGTGCCCGGGGCAGTCCCCGGAAGGGCGCCGTTGGTGCCGGCAATGGTGACCACGACGGCGGCCTCGTCCTGGGCGCGCACCGCGCCGAAGAACGTCACGCGGTCGCCCGCGGCAAGTTTGATGCCAGCCATGCCACCGGCCGTCCTGCCCTGCGGACGCACGGCGGAAGCGGCAAACTTCAACAGCTGGGCCTGGGCCGTCAGGAACACCAGCTCGGTGTCATCAGCCGCAGCCGGTGCCACGCCCACCACGAAATCCTTGTCCTTAAGCGCGATGACTTCCCAGTCCTCGCGGTTCAGCGGGTAGTCCGGCTGCACCCGCTTCACCACGCCCTGGGCGGTGCCGATGGCAAGAACCTCGTCCAGCGGCGCGAAGGCCACCAGGGTTTCGCCCTTCAACAGTGTCAGGAAGTCCTTCGCCGGGACGCCGCCGGCCATGTTGGGCAGGCCCGCCACGGGAGGCAGGACCGGCATGTCCATGACCTGGAGGCGGAGCATCCGGCCCTGCGAGGTGATGGCAGCGATCTCGCCGCGTGCTGAGGTCTTCACCACCGCCGTGAACACGTCGTGCTTGTTCCGCGGGCCTGCCTCTGCCAGTGGTTCCTGGTTGCTGGTACGCCCGATCTGCCCCGAGGCCGTCAGGATGGCCCAGCAGGGGTCGTCGGCGATCTCCAGGGCCAGGGGAGCGGGCTTGCCCTTCTTGCTGCCGGCAAGTTCTGCCGCAACGGTGGGGGAAACGGCTTCGGACTCCAGCAGGATGGTGCGGCGGGGTGTGCCGTGTTCCTCCGCAATCGCTGCGAGTTCATCGGACACCAGCGAACGGAGCAGTTCCTCAGAGTTGAGGATGGCTTCCAGTTCGGCGATCTCGCGGCGCAGCTGGTCCTGTTCCTTCTCCAGCTCGATCCGCGAGTACTTGGTCAGCTGCCGGAGCCGCAGTTCCAGGATGTAGTTGGCCTGGATCTCGGTGAGGTCGTAGATGGACATCAGGCGCTCACGGGCGGCGGCCGCCTCATCGGAGGACCGGATGATCTGGATGACCTCGTCGATGTCCACGATGGCAACGAGGAGGCCCTCCACCAGGTGCAGCCGGTCCTTCTTCTTGCCCAGCCGGAAGATGGTGCGGCGGCGGACAACGTCGATGCGGTGATTGACGTAGACGGAAAGCAGGTCCACCAGGCCGAGGGTCTGCGGCTGCCCGTCCACCAGCGTGACGTTATTGATGCCGAAGGAATCCTCCATCGGCGTGTACCGGTAGAGCTGCTGGAGCACGGCGGTGGGGTTGAAGCCGTTCTTCAGTTCGATGACCAGGCGCAGGCCGTGCTTGCGGTCCGTCAGGTCCACGATGTCGCTGATGCCGGTCAGCTTCTTGGCGTTGACGGCGTCCTTGATCTTCTCGATGACCTTTTCGGGGCCCACCATGTACGGCAGTTCGGTGACCACCAGGCCGGTGCGGCGGGCCGAGAGTTGCTCCACTTCCACCTTGGCACGGGTCTTGAAGGACCCCCGGCCCGTGGCGTAAGCGTCACGGATGCCGTCCAGGCCCACGATCCGTCCGCCGCTGGGCAAGTCCGGGCCAGGGACAAACCGCATGAGGTCTTCGAGCGTGGCGTCCGGGTTGGCGATCAGGTGCCGGGCGGCGGAAATGACTTCCACCAGGTTGTGCGGGGCCATGTTGGTGGCCATGCCGACGGCGATGCCGGTGGCACCGTTGACCAGCAGGTTGGGAAACGCCGCCGGGAGGACGTCCGGCTGGGTGAGCTGGTTGTCGTAGTTCGGGACGAAGTCCACCACGTCTTCATCGAGGTGGTTGGTGAGGGTGAGGGCCGCGGGCGCCAGCCTGGCCTCCGTATACCGCGGAGCTGCCGGGCCGTCGTCGAGCGATCCGAAGTTGCCGTGCCCGTCGATCAGGGGCAAACGCAGCGAGAAGTCCTGGGCCATGCGCACCATGGCGTCGTAGATGGCGGCGTCACCGTGGGGGTGCAGCTTACCCATGACCTCGCCCACCACCCGGGCGCTCTTGACGTGCCCGCGGTCCGGCCGCAGTCCCATGTCGCTCATCATGTACAGGATGCGGCGCTGCACCGGCTTCAACCCGTCGCGGGCGTCGGGCAATGCCCGCGAGTAGATCACGGAGTACGCGTACTCCAGGAACGAACCCTCCATCTCGGAAGTGACGTCGATGTCGACGATGTTCTCCGTGAAGGGAGTGGTGTCCGCGACGGGTGCTGGGCTTTGGCGGCGGGCCATGGGGGTGGTGAATCCTTCGGTTACTGGGGCTGCCGGGCAGGGTTCTGCTGCGCTGCGGCAGTTTTTGGCTAGGCTAAGCCTATGGTGGATCAGCCCGGGGACGGCGAATATCCGGAACATTGGGAAGCCGATGTCGTCCTGCGCGACGGCGGGACAGCCCATTTGCGGCCCATCCATCCGTCCGATGCAGAGGCCATCCAGACCTTCCACACCGGACAGTCGCAGAACTCAATTTACATGCGCTTCTTCGCCTTCAAGGCACGGCTGTCAGCCAAGGAGCTCAAACGGTTCACCGAGGTGGACTACAAGGACCGGGTGGCGTTCGTCATCACCATGCGTGGGGAGATCATCGGGATCGGCCGCTACGACCGGCTGGATGATCCCACCGAGGCCGAGGTCGCCTTCAACATTGCCGACGCGCACCAGGGCCGGGGAATCGGCTCCATCCTGCTCGAACACCTCGCCGCCGCTGCCCACGAAAACGGGATCCAGCGCTTCAGCGCCGAGGTGCTGCCCGAGAACCGCAAAATGCTCATGGTGTTTTCGGATGCCGGCTATGACGTCAAACGCCACTTCGACGACGGCGTCGTCAGCCTCGAATTCAACATCGACCCCACCGAAAAATCACGGGCCGTCATGGAATCCCGCGAGCACCGCGCCGAGGCGAGGAGCGTGCGGGACCTGCTGACGCCGTCGTCCGTGGCTGTTATCGGTGCCAGCCGCAAGTGGGGGACCGTGGGCTACCAACTGCTGGAGCACATCGTGGAAGGCGGCTTCTCCGGGCCGGCCTACGCCATCAATCCCGAGGCGCTGGAACTGGCCGGCATGCTGTCCTACGGCCGGTTGACTGAAGTACCCGAGCCCGTGCAGCTCGCGGTGATCGCCGTGCCGTACGAAGAGGTTCCCTCCGTGGTGGAGGACTGCGCCGCCGCCGGTGTCAAAGGCCTGGTGATCGCCTCGGCAGGTTTCGCGGACGACGGCGAACGCGGCCTTCAGAGGCAACGGGACCTTGTGCGCCAGGCACGCGCGAACGGGATGCGGGTCATCGGCCCGGCCTCCCTGGGCATCATCAATACGCACCCGGGGATCCGGCTCAACGCCTCCATGGCGCCCACTCTGCCGCGCCGCGGCGGGCTTGGGCTGTTCAGCCAGTCGGCCGCCATTGGCGTCTCCCTGTACGCTGCGTCCAGCCGGAGGCGGCTAGGCATGTCCACGTTCCTCTCGGCGGGGAACCGCGCCGACGTCTCCGGCAATGACATCATGCAGTACTGGGAGGACGATGCGGACACCTCCGCCGTAGGCCTCTACCTGGAATCGATCGGCAATCCCCGCAAGTTCTCCCGCATCGCCCGGCGCCTGGCCCGCACCAAACCGGTGATCGTGGCCAAGTCCGACACCATGGGCCTGCGCCTGCCGCCGGGCCACGCCGTCCGCACCACCCAGGCGCCGGGCGGGGCGCTGGACTCCATGCTGCGCCAGTCCGGCGTCATCCGCGTCGAAACCATCGAGCAGCTGGTGGATGTAGCCCAAGTTGTGGCGGGCCAACCGCTGCCCGCGGGGCCCGGCCTGGCCATCCTCAGCAACTCTCAGGCGCTGGGCAAGGTAGTGGCGGACAGCGCAGCAGACCACGGCCTCAACGTGGAGCAGCTGGTGACCGGGGTGGACCTCGACGCCGGCCGCTCGGTGGCCTTGCCCGCCCTTCGCTCAGCGCTGCTTGAGGCGCTGCGTCCGGCGCACGTCCATGCCGCCGTCGCAGCACTGTTGCCGGCCCGCGGACTCACAGTGGACAGCATCGCGGAATCCCTGGCCGACGTCTCCGCCGAGGCCGGCAAGCCCGTGGTGGCAGCGTTCACCGGCATCCTGGACGACTCTGTCTACGTCGAAGGCATGGTGGGCTCCACGGACAAGGCCGTGCCGTGCTTCTCCAACCCCGGCGCGGCAGTAGCAGCGCTCGCCGCCGTGGTGAGGTACTCGGAATGGGTGTCGCGGGACCACGGCCACTTCGTGGAACCGCTGGGCTGCGATCCCGCCCGGGCCCGTGCCGAGCTCGAAGTACAGCTCCGCGACGTCAAGGGGGAGCAGCTCAAGCAGCTGGACCCCGCAGCAGCCGCGTCCCTGCTGGGGCACTACGGCATTTCCGTGCTGCCGTCCGCGGCCTTCGAAACCCCTGACGAAGCGGTGGAGGCCGCCGAGGGCCTCGGCTGGCCGGTGGCCGTGAAGACGACGGACCCTGCCCTGCGGCACCGGCTCGACCTGGGCGGCGTCCGCCTGGACATCCAGGACGCCGAGTCGCTGCGCCGGGATGTGCTGCAGATGCGCCGCGCCCTCGCCCTCTACGGCGACCCGGCCCTGGAGGTACAGTCCATGGCACCGGTAGGCCAGGCGTGCACGTTCCGGGCCATTGAGGACCCGCTGCTGGGACCGGTCATCTCCTTCGGCCTGGCCGGCGACGCCGTGAACCTGCTGGATGACTGGTCGCACCGGGTGCCGCCGCTGTCCGCCGCGGACGTCCACGATTTCATCCGGGCGCCCCGGGCGGCGCGGAAGCTGTTCGGCTACCAGGGACTTCCCGCCGTCGACGTTTCCGCCCTGGAGGACTTGGCAGGCCGGCTGGCGTGGATGAAGGACAACCACCCCGAAATCGCCCTGGTGGAGTTCAACCCCGTGCTTTGCGGGACGAGCGGGGCCACCATCCTGGCGGCCGACGTCCGGATCGGGAACGCCGCCCAGCGCACGGACAGCGCACGGCGGGCCATGCGGGGCTAGCACTACGGTGGTCCACGGGCTGTCCCGCCGCGGCATCTGCCGGTTCCTGTGGCTCGCTTCTCCTATCCTGTCGCCCGCCTGTCCTGGGTTTGTCGGTCGTTTGTCCCCTGCGGGGAGCCGGCGGTTGGCAAAGTGAGCGGCGCATCTGTGAAAATGGGGGAATGAGCTCCCAGCCTCCCGCCTCGGCGCCCGAAACGCCCGGCAACGAAAACCAGGCCATCCGCCACCACAGCTCACACAGCCACAGTTCCCAAGGCCAAAGCCTGGAGGGTGCCCTCCAGAAGGCCGGCTTCTATCCCCGCCTCGTGGCGGACGTGGTGGACGACGCCCTGGATGGGCGCGACTGCGTGGCACACCTGGTGCACCTGGAAACCCACTTCGACCGTGCTGAGGTGCGCCGCCACATCACGGTGCTGGTCCTGACTGCCGACATGCTGGTGATCACCCACGTGGACGACCAGCAGCTGGATGAGGCAGGCGAGCAGATCGTTGCCCAGATCTCCACGGAGTCCGTTCCCGTGGCCCAGATCCGTTCGGTGGTCCTCAGCTACATGTACGCCCAGCCGCAGAACTACAAGCCGTCCGATCCCGTGCGGGAACTGACACTGTCCATCGCCTGGTCCGGTGGCCAGCGCCTGGACATGGGTCCTGCCAGCTGCGGCGATCCCCAATGCGAAGCGGACCACGGCTATACCGGCACGATTGCGCAGGAGGACATCGTCCTGCGGATCAGCGCGGAGGCCGACGGGCTGCAGGCAGTCCAGGACGCGAAGCTCTTTGCCCGCGCACTGCGGGCCGTCAACACCGGGTCCACCTCGCCGGTACCCCACGTACAGTCACTGCCGCCCCGGCCGCGCGCCGGTGTGTTCGGCACGCGCCTCAGCCGCGGCCACCAGCAGCGCTGATGCCCGACGAGCGCCCCCAGGTACCCCAAGCCGCCCCTGCAGCAGCCGCCGCACTGTCCGGACCGGCGTCGGACCTTCCCCCGGCACCGGCCTACGGACACCGCTCCGTGGCCGAGGTGCTGACCAGCGCCGCCGCCAGCCTCGGAATCGGCGGGTTTGAGAACACGCTGAAGCTGCCGCCGTCGCAGCGGGTCTGCGTCGTGGTGGCGGACGGCCTGGGCCGGAACCTGCTCAAGCAGAAGTCCGCCCACACCCCGTTCCTCCGCTCGGTCATCCAGGCGGGGCAGGGCGATGTGCCCGTCTGGCTCGACTCCGCATTTCCGTCCACCACCGCCGCAGCCCTGTCCAGCCTTGGCACCGGCCTGCCGCCAGGCCAGCACGGCATGGTGGGCTACGACGTCTTGGACCCGGAGCAGGACAAGGTGGTCAACCTGCTGGGGAACTGGGACCCGGGAGTGGACCCCAACGCCTGGCAGCCCCACCCCACGGTGCTCGAACGGGCGGCAGAACATGCCGACGTCACCACCATCAGCCTTCCCCAGTTCGCGGATTCGCCCATGACCCGCGCAGCCCTGCGCGGTGGTCGGTTCATCTCCGGCACCACGTCCCATGCGCGCACCGCAGCCGCAGCGGAGGCCATGTCCGGAAGCGGGCCGTCGCTGATGTACTTCTACCTGAACGAACTGGACAAAGCCGGGCACCGCTACGGCTGCCAGTCCCAGCAGTGGGAACACCAGCTCGAGGAACTCGACGCCACCGTCAAGCGGCTCAGCACCTCGCTTCCGGCCGGGACCACCATCCTGATGACCGCTGACCACGGAATGCTGGATGTGCCCGAACCGCACCGGATCGATTACTCCGCCGAGCCTGGACTGGTGGAAGGCGTCCGGCACACCGCCGGCGAACCCCGCATGGTCCACCTCTACCTCGAGGAGACCGCTGGAACAGCGGGCAGGGACCGGCTGCTGGCCGCCTGGCGGAACCGCTTCGGCAGCAAAGTCTGGGCTTTCACCCGGGACGAAGCTGTGGCCGCCGGACTCTTCGGTGCGGTGCGGCCCGCCGTCGAAGGCAGGATCGGCGACGTGATGATCGCCGCCCGGGATTCCCTGGCGCTCTACGACACCCGGCGCAGCCGCCCCACCGCCATGGAAGTAGTGGGCCAGCACGGGTCCCTGACGAAGGCGGAGCGCGAAGTTCCACTGCTCTGCCTCACCGCCGGCGGAGGCAAGGGTGGCCGCCGCCGTGGCTGAACTCGTCTTTTTCTCCGGCACGATGGACTGCGGCAAGTCCACCCTCGCGTTGCAGATGGACCACAACCACCGGGTCAGGGGCCGCGGCGGCGTACGGTTCAGCCGGAATGACCGTGCGGGTGAATCACGGATCTCCAGCCGACTGGGCCTGGAAACCGACGCCGTCGAGGTGGTGGACGGCACGGACTTCTGGGAGGAAGTCATGCGCCGGCGGACCCACGGCCAGCGTGTCGACTACCTCATCTGCGACGAAGCGCAGTTCTACACGCCCGAGCAGGTGGAGCAGCTCGCCAAAGTGGTGGACGAGATCGACGTGGACGTTTTCGCGTTCGGGATCACTGCGGACTTCCGGACCAGGCTGTTTCCGGGCTCGCAGCGGCTGATCGAACTTGCTGACCGCGTCCAGGTCCTGCAGGTTGAGGCTTTGTGCTGGTGCGGGCGCCGCGCCACACACAATGCCAGGACGGTGGACGGCGTCATGGTCACCGAGGGTGCCCAGGTGGTGGTGGGCGACGTGGACATGGCAGTGGACGGAGTCGTTGCTGTGGCCGGCCACCACATCCCGGTGGTGGGGTATGAGACCCTCTGCAGGCGGCACTTCATGCGCCGCGTCACCGCCCATGGGGCCAACCTGATGGCTGAGCAGGACCAGCTCCTGCCGTTCGACGTGGACGCCTGCCTTTGGCATGGATCCGGGGGACCGGCCGCCGGTACCGGAGCGTAGCTGCTTACGGTGGCGTTCCCGGCGTCGGAACCGGGACCGCCTTGAGTTCGGTCCGTCCGAGGTGGCTGCACGTTCCGGCATCAATGTCAGACCCTCGCGCGATGATGCCTGTATGGGAAACGCAGTGGCTGGAGCGGCAGTGGTGGAGGGTCTTCGGGCCTCTGTCGCTGGCCTCGATGCGCTGTTTCTTGAGGAAGTCGGGCTGGACCGGACCGACCCTGAAGCGGTGGCCCGTGAAACGGTTGATGTGTTGGAGCGTAAGTCTGAGGTTCGGCTGCAGCGGTTGGCGTTGTGGAAGCAGGTGGAGGCCCAAGTGGCGGCGGGTAAGGCTCGGGACGCCGCGGAGTTCGCGGAGTTCCAGGAGGCGATGACGCCGCCGGACGCCACGGGGTCGGAGCGGGCGTTTGTGGAGATGTCCACGACGGCGGAGCTCGCCGGGGTGCTGACGCTCAGCCCGGGCGCGGCGGCAGCGTTCATCAGCCAGTCCCGGAAAGTCTGCGCGATGCCGGCGGTAGCGGGTGCGCTGGCGGCAGGGGTGATGTCGTGGCGGCACGCGGT
>NZ_JBHWJV010000014.1:0-141640 GCF_042731175.1 Pseudarthrobacter sp. NPDC059871 | reverse complement strand
GCTCCCTGCTGACCGTGGACGGGTTCCTGCCTAATCGCCGGGCAATCTCTCGCACCCCGCAGCCCTCTGCGCGCCACACACCAATCAACTCGCGCACACCAAAGGACAAAAACCGCCCGCATGGGGGCTTGAGCGAAGGATCCACCCCACCATGCTTACGGACGATTCTGCTGACAGTACCCTCGGACAACCCCGAGAGACCCGCGGAGGCCTCATCAGAAAGACCAGAAGACCGCGACACCCAAAAAACCCGGACCTTCTCACGCAAAACCCCAGGCCGACCAAAACGTCCCACAACACCACCAATCACCCAGGCGTTGCAACGACCCCCAGAACCCGCCGGGGAATTTGCCGCCAAAAGTGAGCGCGCGTTGGGGAATTTGCCGCCACAAGTGAGCGCGCGTCGCGGGGGAGAAAGAACGTAACGGAACAATTTCTCCCAATCATTAACGGTCAAACCCTTGACCGGCTTTGTCATCCCTTGATAAACCAGAAGAGCAGAAAGCGTTTTCCATCCGACGCGGACCCCCAGCCCACCCCTACGAAGCGGTGCGCTTCCGCGCGGTTGAAACGTTCCAAACTGTTGTGCGGCAGACTCAGCTGCCGCCGCATCAAAGGAGATGTTCTTTTGGTTTACCACTCGCAGTGTTCCCCCACATCCCGGGCCGGCAGGGCCTGGAAAGCAGCACCCCTGGCAGCGGCAGCGGCGTCCCTCACCGCCGCGGCGCTCGCCTTCACGGGAGTCCCGCTGGCCCAGGCCGATCAAAGTACGGCATCGGACCAGTCCACGGCACAGGACCAGTCCTCGGCGCCGGGTCAGGCCGCAAAGCAGGCCCTCAAGCGCCAGGTGGAAAACCTGGACCGGGCACCCGTGGCGGTGCTGACAGACCAGGGCGTCACCCTGGGCTGGCGCATGCTCGGCCTGGACAAGGACAGTGTTGGCTTCCAGGTGCTGCGCGACGGCAAGCAGATCACCAGGGAGCCCATCCGGGACACCACCACCTTCATTGACCCCGACGGAACGGCCCAGTCCACGTACGTCATCAAGACGGTGGGCAACGGCAACGGGCAGGACAAGCTCAGTGCCGGGTTCACCCCGCTGGCGCAGAACTACCTGGCCATCAAGCTGGACAAGCCGGCGGACGGCGTCAGCAAGGACGGCAAGCCCTACACCTACAGCGCCAACGACTCCACGGTGGCGGACCTGGACGGCGACGGCGCCTACGAGATCATCCAGCTCTGGAACCCGTCCAATGCCCAGGACAACTCCAAGTCCGGCTTCACGGGCAACGTCTACGTCGATGCCTACAAGATGGATGGCACCAAGCTCTGGCGCATCGACCTGGGCAAAAACATCCGCGCCGGCGCGCACTACACCCAGATGCTGGCCTACGACTTCGACGGCGACGGCAAGGCCGAGGTGTCGTTCAAGACAGCAGACGGCACCACGGACGCCGCCGGTACTGTCATCGGCGATGCTGCGGCGGACTACCGCAACAGCGCCGGCTACGTCCTGTCCGGCCCGGAATTCCTGACGGTTTTCAACGGGGCAACGGGCACCATCATGGACACCGTTCCCTACGACCCGCCGCGCGGCAACGTTTCGGCCTGGGGCGATGGCTACGGCAACCGCGTGGACCGGTTCCTGGCAGGCGTCGCCTACCTCGACGGTGAGAAGCCGTCCCTGATGTTCAGCCGCGGCTACTACACCCGCACCGTCCTGGTCACCTATGACCTGGTGGACGGCAAGCTGGTGAAGCGCTGGACCTTCGACTCGGATATCGCCGGTGCCGAATACAAGGGCCAGGGCAACCACAACCTGTCCGTGGCGGACGTGGACCAGGACGGCAAGGACGAGTTCGTCTTCGGTTCCATGACCATCGACGACGACGGCAAGCCCCTCTACAACACCAAGCTGGGCCACGGCGACGCCATCCACACCGGGGACCTGGACCCGTCACGGCCCGGCCTGGAAACCTTCGCGGTGCACGAGAGCATGAGCCAGAGCGGCAACCGCGGCGCCACTTTCCGCGATGCCGCCACCGGTGAAGTGCTGTGGAGCATCCCCGCCATCAAGGACACCGGCCGCGGCGCCACGGGCGACATCGATCCGCGTTTCCCCGGTTCCGAAAGCTGGGCCGTGGGCGGCGACGCTGCCTGGAATTCGCCGGTCGGCTTCCTGATGTCCGCCAAGGGCGAGCGGATCTCGGACAAGATTCCGGCCGCCAACTTCATGGCTTGGTGGGACGGCGACCTGCTGCGCGAAATCGTGGACCACGAGTTTGACGCTGACGCAGGCATGGGTGTGCCCACCATTTCCAAGTGGAACTGGGAGACCGAAACCAGCGACCGGCTGCTGACCGCCACCGGCGCCCGCACCAACAACCACACCAAGGGCAACCCTTCGCTCCAGGCCGACCTGCTGGGCGACTGGCGCGAGGAACTGGTTTTCCCCTCTACAGACAGCACCGAACTGCGGATCTACACCAGCACCTCGCCCACCGAGGTCCGGCTCCGCACGCTGATGCACGATCCGATGTACCGGACCGGTGTGGCACGCGAGACCGTGGGCTACAACCAGCCGCCGCACCCGAGCTTCTTTATTGGCGAGGGCATGGAGACGCCGGCAGCGCCGTCCGTCTTCTACGCAGGCAAGACGAAGTAGCTAACACTGCTGGACAGTAAAGCACCGCCCGCCTCGGGAAGAGGCGGGCGGTGCTTTTGTTTCGGAATGCAGAGTACGACGACGGCACTCGCCTTGGGCGGGCCGTCAGCCGGACGCGGCGGCCGTCAGTGCTGGCCGAGGTTGCCGCTTACCGGAGGCAGGCCACCGTCCGAGCGGCGCTGGTCTTCGCGGCGCTCGCCGGCGCTGAGGGTCTCGCCTTCGAGCGTCTCGTCGGATTCTCCCGTGGTGTCAACCAGTCCATTGGTCTGGTCGAACTGGTGGCCAATCCTGTCGTCGCCGAGGTCGGCGACTGACCCGCCAGTGGTCGTGTCAGTCGGGATCGGCGTGACGGTGACGGGCTCGCCGGGAGCCGCGGGGGTGACCGTTTCGTCGGCGCCCACCGTGGTGTCCTTGTTACCCCTGGCAGCCATGGCCGCTGCCGCGCCAGCCACTGCGGCGACACCTACGCCGGCCGCCACCTTGCCTGAAACGCCGGCCTTGCCGGAATCGCCGCGGGAAGCCCCCGCGTGCTCAACGCCGGGCGTACCAGCCGTGGAGCCGGGGTTGACGCTGCCGCGCCAGGCTCCGCTCGCGTAACGCTCGTCCTCGATGAATTCCTTGAACTTCTGCAGGTCGGACTCGGCCTGGCGGTCCACAACGTGCAGCTTGTCGCCGATCTTCTCCACCACGCCTTCGGGCTCGTACTCAAGCGTCAGCCTGAGGGAGGTCTGGCCGCCGCCCACGTCCTCGAATTCGACGGCTCCGGCGTTGGTTGCGCCCTCCGTGGCGGCCCAGGAAACCTTGCGGTCCGGCACCTGCTCAAGGATCTTTGCCTCCCACTGCCGGCGGATGCCGCCGATCTCGGCCACCCATTCCAGCCGGTCGTCACTGAGCTGCGTGACGCTCTTGACGCCGCCCATGAAGTGCGGGAACTCCTCAAACTGGGTCCACTGGTTGTAGGCCGTGCTCACCGGAACGTTCACCAGAATGCGCTTTTCCACCTTCGTGCTCATAACGTCTCCTTTGCTCTGTTACCGGAAGCCGATGGATCTGTAGAAATCATCAGCATGCTTACCAAGTTACCTTCCGGAGGCACAGCACGCTACCCCGGGCGGCGCGGGAGAAGCGGACGACGACGGCGCCAGGGTCAGGCGGCGGCGGATTCGGTCAGGGTGAGACCACCACCCCATACGACCCTTCGTTCAGCGGGTTGGCGGTCGCGGAGGGCGCCACCACGCCAAAGTCGTAACCCCGTGCCCGCAGGGTGTCGATGGTCCGGGCCAGGTAGGACCACTGGGACGCGGGGCAGGACAGGACATCGTTGCCGTCGTGGAGCAGGATGATCGCGCCGGGTGCCGCTTCATCCAGGACGTACTTCTGCACGCCGGCCGCGCCGGGGCATTCGTAGTCGCCGGGCTGGCCGACATGCCAGCGCCACTGGATGCCGCCGCTCATGCCGATGCTCCTGATGTAGTTCAGCGAGTAGGACGTGCTGTTGCCGAACGGGAAGCGCATCAGCTTGGGCGTTGAGCCGGTAATGGCGGAGATCGCGGCGTTGGTACGGTCAACCTCCTGCCGCTGCCTGGTCTGGCTCAGCTCCGGGAAGTTCGCGTGATCCCACGAATGGTTGCCGATCACGTGCCCCTCGGCCTTGATCCGGCGGACCAGGTCGGGGTACTGCTGTGCATGGTTGCCCTGGAGGAAGAAGGTCGCCTTGACCCCCTTCTGCTTGAGGACGTCCAGGACGAAGGCCGTGCGCTGGACTGACGGGCCGTCGTCGAAGGTCAGGCCGATCAGCGGCTTGTCCGCTGCGTTGGCCGCCATGGGGCTGCCCACCAGCAGGGCCGCTGCCAAGCTCGCGGCAGCCAGGGCCACGGCAGCAAATTTGCTTTTCATGGTGCTCGTTTCCCTTCCCAAGGTCCTCCTGAACCCTGTTTAGGTGAAGCACCCTATGGCGCCCTGAAAGGCGGTGTAAACACGCGGTGGGCCTCGACTGGGTAACATCTGGCGGCACGAAAAGGCCGTTATGTGGGCGTTACTTTGAGGGCTTTTGAAGGGCGGCGTGAGAGAAGCGGACGACGGCGGCGCCCGGCCGTTTGATGAAAAGTCCGGGCGCCGCCGTCGCGGGTCAGTCCGAGGGAGCGGGTATCAGCGCAGGTGCTGGCCGATCAGCGCCAGGTTCTGGATGACGGCCAGGCCGAACTGTGCGGTGTCGTTGGTGGAAACCGTAGGTGCTTCGTCCACCGGCAGCAGCACATGGGGCGGCTCGATGGTCCGCAGCGTGAACGCCGATTCGTGGTTCAGGTGCTCCCCGCCCTCGCTGAAGCTCTCCCAGGCGCGGTCCGCCAGGTCACGATCCTGCAAACGCGCCGCCGCATAAGCGCTCAAACGGCTGTGCGCCTGGGTGAGGTAGATGCCGGCCAGCGGCTCACCCACCTCTGCCACCTGCTCTTCCTTGGTGCCCAGGAACAGCCGGCAGTACTGCAGCCAGGCCCGCTCGAACGCAGGATCATCCACCAGGTCCACCAGCTCGCTGCAGATCTCCACCAGGCCGAACACGGCACTGAGGTGGGACACGGAAATCATCTCCCGGCCGGTATCGAAGCGGCCCTTGTCCAGGTCATACAGCGCTTCGCCGGTGAGGAAGCCGTATTTGAGGGCGCCAATATCCGCCATGGTGCCCAGCAGCCGGTCGCGGGAGCGCGGATTGCCGGTGCGCTCCCAGTCGGTGAGCCACGTGGCGGCGAGCGAGCCCCAGTCCGTGCCCAGCCCCACGCCCAGGGCGCCGCGGTTGGGCCGGTAGGTGTCGGCGTCCGGGCGGACCTTGCGGACCGGGTCCAGGCCCAGGAAGTTCTGGTCGCTGTCCACCAGCTCGGTCAGAAGGTCGCCGGTGCGCTCGTCCGCCGTGAGGTAGTAGTAGAAACGGCGGTAGGCGGGCGTGCTGATGCGCAGCTGCTTGGCGCTGCAGCCCCAGTGCTGCACGTTGTGCCGGGACCCCAGGCCCTTCCATGGGCCCAGGTGGTAGACGTCCACCTCGCCGGTGTGCCGGGTCATGGCCTCGGCGAAGCGGAAGATGTCCGCCCGGCCGGAGCGCAGGTAGGAGTACCAGAGCCAGAGGTCCGGCGAGAGTTCCGAGTTGTCCCAGGCGTAGCCGCCCACGTCGTACCGCCACACGTGCCGGTCGAAGTCGTAGGTGTGCATCACGTCGCCGAAGTTCCAGAACCCGTACCAGCGCCGCTGTTCCACCTGCCCGGCGTAGAAATCGAACAGGAAGTCGAGGTGGTCCTCGAGGCGTGCCCGCGCAGGGGTGCCCCGATCCACCGGATCCCAGTCGCCGAACACGCCCACCGAGTGCAGGTACTCCGGGGTGGCCTGGAGCAGCGCCGGTGAGGAGGCCGCAGCGGCGTCGGCTGCGAGGCTTTCAGTGGACGGGGTGGCGTCGTAGGCGAACAGGGTTAACTCATGCGTGCGGGCAATCCCAGTAGGGTTCCCGAAGCCCGGTTCGTAGTCCTCATACGTGATTTCCAGGCCTTCGAGCTGTTCCTCGAATGTGTCCTGGCCCAGGCCGTCGTGGTAGAACCGCAGGTCCATGGGCTGGGCCTCGGGGGGGTAGAGCCAGGCTGTCACGGTGGCGTCGGTTCCGGCGGCGCCGCGGATGTCCAGCTGTCCGGGGTGGGACTGCCAAAAGTCCTTGATGCCGATGCCCAGCCCGCCGCGCGTGTCGCTCAGGGAGCAGAAGCCGGCGGAGCGGGTCCCGGCCGAAATGCCCACCCAGCCGTGGCCCGGTGCTGTCCGCTTGCGCAGTTCGAAGCCGTCCGCGCTGAGCTGGGTCAATGTGTAGTCGCCCCAGGACGGGATCAGGTGCAGGCGTTCGGAGACTTCGGGGTTCCAGGTGTCCGGGGAGGGGGTGGTGCGTCCGCCGATCTGGGCGGCGCACACGTCCGCACCCGGATCCCGGCGCAGTCCGGTGAGCCCGCGGACCGCCTCGGTGAGGAAACCGCCGTCGGCCCCTGCAATCCGGATGTGCCGGTTGTGCAGCTCGGCGTCCAGAGGCACGGTGAAGCGGACGCCCAGGCCGGCCAGGAAGTCGCTGTCCGCGTCGCCGTCCCAGATAAAGGAATGCACCATCCGCACGCTGCGGGCGTTGGCGTAGAAGTAGAAACGGACCACGAACGGCAGCCAGCTGCGTCCCCCGCTGCCGGCGTTGTCCTGGCGGTGGCGGCCTTCCAGCCGGACCACGGCGCGCACCGGCCCGTCCTGTTCAAGCTCCACGGCGGTGACCTCGCCTGTGTACTGCTCGCGGCTGGCGGTGCCCGCCTCTTCCGGGATGCCGTCCTGGAGGAGGCTCACCAGGCGCGCGTCGCGTGCCACGGTCCGGCCGTCTCGCGTGAGGCTGGTGAAGAGCGTGGAGCCGCTGCGGCTGATCTCCATCTGCAGGGCGCCGGTGTCCACGGTGAAGGCGCCGGGGCTTTCTGCGACGCTGACCCGGGCGCCGCCGTGGGCACCAGGAGCGCCCTGGGCTTCCTGAACGCCCGACGGCGGCGCGCCGCCTCCCGAAGGTGCGGCGCCGGCGTCGTGCCCCACCTGGTAGCTGGCCGATGGCGAATCCGTTGCGGGAAGCGCGATCCCGGCCCACTTCAGTGAACCGTCAGGCCAGGTGGCCAGGGGCCATGCCTGGCTGGGGACGCGGGCACCGCCGGCGTCTGTCACTGTCAACGCGCCCGGCCCGTGGACGGTGCCGCGGGGGAAGGGCATTCCCCAGGTGGTGCCGCTGCTGGTCCCTGACGGTGCTTCGCCGTCGATCCACCTGATGAGGGTACTGTCCGTCATGTTGTCCGTTCCCGCTGGTTTGTGGCGCGCAGAATAAACCCCCGCCATTGCAGGGGAAAGCGCTTTCTTGAATGGTTTCAAACCTACTGCGCGGGGTGCGGGGTGGCAAGGGATGGCCGGAAATTGCGGGGAACTTTCAGCCCCGGGATCAGGACTTCGGGTGCGGCTCGTCCGGAACGTCTGGCCCCTCCGCGGGATCCTGGGAATGGGCCCTGACGTCGTCCGAGGGATCCGCGTCCGGATCGCCCTCCGCCGGGGACTCCGGGTGGACCCGCTCGTCGCCCAATGGATGTTCGGTCATCGCTGCCTGCTCCTTTGCTGGTGCCGCGGCTCGGTGGCGGCGGTACTGATCATTGAGCGCCCTTGGCTGCTGCGTGTCAACGGCGTGTGCGGGAACCTCTGGCCGGGGCTGGCCTTCTGTGCTGGACTGGGGGTGCACTGAGCACCACCGCCGCCGCTGGTCCTGTCCAGGGGACGGCAGTTTTCCCCTGAAAGGCAATCCAGGACAGCACGTGGCCGGCCTGGGCCGGCCGCCGGAAGGAACACTCATGGCACCGTATAAGATCGGCTACTTCGTAGGGAGCCTGGCCACCGGCTCCATCAACAGGGTCCTCGCCAACGCACTGATCAAGCTGGCCCCGGATGATCTGCAGTTCTCTGAAATCCCCATCCGGGACCTCCCGCTCTACAGCTACGACTACGACGCCGACTTCCCCGCCGAGGGCCGCGCCCTGAAGGAAGCCATCGAATCGTCCGACGGCATCCTGTTTGTCTCGCCCGAATACAACAGGTCCATCCCGGGCGCCCTGAAGAATGCCATCGACTGGGGCTCGCGCCCCTGGGGAACCAACTCCTTTGCCCGCAAACCCACCGGCATCATCGGCGCCTCGCCGGGCAGCATCGGCACGGCGGTGATGCAGTCCTCCATGCGCAGCGTGCTCAGCTTCCTGGACGCGCCGCAGCTCAATGCGCCGGAGGCTTACATCCAGTACAAGCCGGATGCCTTTGACCACGACGGCGAGCTCAGGGATGAGGGCACGGCAAAGTTCCTGCGCCACTACATCGAGGAATACAGCGCCTTTGTTGCCCGGGTGCTGGCCGCCAACGCCCCCGGCCACATCGGCGACCTGGAGCCCGACGCGGACAAGCTGTCCCGCTAGCTCCCCGCAGTTTCAACGGCTGCTGCTGCAGGGTTTGATGGGACGCCCTTTTGGACATACGAATGCCCGCCGTCCCAGCGACGGCGGGCATTCGAGTCTTTTGCGGGCCCTTGTGCAGGGCCGGGGCTGAGTCAGTCCAGCGGCAGGGTGACCGTCACTGAGGTGCCGTGGCCGGGGCGGGAATCGATGTCCACAGAGCCGCCCGCTTCCTCAACCGCAACCGCCATGAGGCGGAGGCCGTAGCCGTGGTGCCGCCCGCGGTTGGCGCGGCTGCAATCAAAGCCCGTGCCGTCGTCGGCCACTTTCATGCGGATCCCGTGGTCCACCACGGCAAGCTGCACGCTGAGTTCGGACGCGTCCGAGTACTTGTAGGCGTTGCTGATCACCTCTCTTGCCGACTGGTACAGCAGGGACGCACAGTCCGCCGGGATCTCGATGCCCCAGTGCGGAGTATCCCAGCGGACCGCGGTCCCGCGTTGGCGGAGGGGCCCGGTCAACCGGTCAATGCAGCCGGCCAGCCCCAAAGTGTGGAAATCGAGCGGGTGCTGGTCGGTGAGGACCCCTCCCACCGCGATGACGTCCTTGTCATATGCTGTTTCGTTTCCCATGACTTCCTGCTCCCCAAGCTGGTTTGCCCTTCTGCGTCCAGCGTGGACCCGCAACTGCAGGGGTCAGTAAGGTTTGGGTCAAGATCCCATCAATTCTGCGTGCGGCGCGTGCCTTCGGCGCGCATGTTTGCATAGGAGCTGTTGCTTAGGAACCGTCCCCGGGGGTACGCCTTGTGGGACATGGCTTTCGCTGGGAGAGCCGGAAAGTGGGAAACATGCCCGTATGGCTGCAGGCCCTGATGTGGGGCACCATCGCCGGTGCCGCCCTGGTCCTGGGCGCAGCACTGTCCTGGCGGTGGTCGCTGCCGTCCAAGCTGGTGTCCTCGATCATGTCCTTCGGTGCGGGCGTGCTGATCTCCGCCCTGGCGTTCGAGCTGGTGGACGAGGCCGTAAAGGGCGGCGGGCTTTGGCCCACGGTGGCGGGCTTCCTGGCCGGCGCCGTGGTGTACGTGGGCGCCAACATGCTGCTGGCCCGGGCGGGTGCCAAGCACCGGAAGCGGTCCGGCGGCCAGCAGCCCTCCGAAAAGGACAATCCGGGCAGCGGGACGGCCATCGCCGTCGGGGCGCTGCTGGACGGTGTGCCCGAATCCGTGGTGCTGGGCGTGACCATGCTTGCCGGCGGGGCGGTCAGCCCGGCCATGATGGCTGCCGTCTTCATCTCCAACGTTCCCGAAGGGCTGTCCGGAACGGCCGGCATGAAGAAGGCCGGCAGGAGCGCCGGGTACGTCTTTGGGTTGTGGGGCGGGATTGCGATCCTCAGTGGCCTGGCCGCACTTATGGGATACACGCTGCTGGAAAACGCGCCGGAGGAACTGGTGGCATTCATAACGTCCGTGGCCGCCGGAGGGATCCTGGCCATGCTGGCCGACACCATGATCCCGGAGGCCTTCGAGGAGCACCACAACCTGACGGGGCTGACAGCCTCGGTGGGCTTCCTGACCGCCTTTACGATCCACCACGTGGGCGGATAGCGTTCCCGGAAGAAAAGGTGACGCCGCAAGACAAAGGACGTCCCATGTCCTGTACACTGATTCGAGATGAAGGCCGCCACGGAGTGTGGCCGAAGGAGATGACGTGACAGCAACACCCGCGGCGGTATCGTCAGCCAGGTTCAGCGCCCAAATCCGCTCCCAGGCACTGCAGACCCGCATCATGGAACTCATCCTCGAGCGCGGCCTGGACGTGGGCGATGCCCTGCCCACCGAAAGTGAACTGTCCGCCGAGCTGGGGGTTGGCCGCAATACCGTGCGGGAATCCCTGAAGGTCCTGCAGGCGCTCGGTGTCATCGAAATCCGGCACGGCTTCGGCATGTTCGTGGCACCCAACAACTTCAGCGCGCTGGTCTCCGGGCTGACGTTCCGCGGCAGGCTGTCGCTGCGCCACAAAGGCGAAGAAGCCATGGAGCTCATCGACGTGCGGCAGGCGCTTGAGTCCGGCCTGGTGGGGTCCGCCATCGACCTCCTGACTGATGAACACCTCGCCGACCTTCGGTCCACCATGCAGGCCATGGAAGACGCAGCCGCCAAGGGGGAGTCCCTGGTGGAGCACGATGCCGAGTTCCACCGCCGGCTCTACGCGCCCCTGAACAATGAGCTGCTGATCAACCTCATGGATGTGTTCTGGCAGGTCTACCGGCAGATCCACGAAGCCCTGGGCTCCGGGCCGGTCAACCTGGAAGAACAGGCCCGGATCCACTGGGAGATCTACGAAGCCGTGGAGGCCCGCGACAAGGCCCTGGCCTCCGAGCGGCTGCAGCGGCACTTCGATGGCATCCGCCTCAAGCTCAAGGACGTCGCCGCGGCCTAGCTGCGCCTTCCCGGTCCCGCCGGACTTTACGACTGCCCCCGCCGCAGCTTGCGGCGCCCCCTCCTGTGGCTGGGCCACTTCGTGTGGCTGCGCCATGCCCTGTTCCGATACCGATGTTCATTGCCAGATTCCCGTAGAGAGTGCCTTTGCCGTGGAAATTTTCGTAGTGCCAACCGCTCCCGCCACCGGCTCCGTCGCCGCCGGCATCCTTGCCGCCGTGGTCCGCAGCAAGCCCGACGCCGTCCTGGGGCTTGCCACCGGCGGCTCGCCGCTGCCCATCTACAAGGCGCTCGCGGAACATTCCGTGGAGATGGGCGCCGTCCGCGGGTTCGCCCTCGATGAGTATGTTGGCCTGCCCGCCGGGCACCCCGAAAGCTACGCCGAAGTCATCCGCCGTGAGGTGACCGTCCGGTTGGGCCTTGACCCGGCAAACGTTGCAGTGCCCGACGGCGGGGCCCCGGACCCGCGGCAGGCGGCGGCGGATTACGACGCGGCCATAGCCCGGGCCGGCGGCATAGACGTCCAGATCCTGGGCATCGGCCACAACGGACACATCGCCTTCAACGAGCCGGGTTCGGCCCTCGATTCGCGGACGCGGGTGGAGGTCCTCACGGAACGCACCCGGCAGGCCAATGCAAGGTACTTTGCGTCGCCGGACGATGTCCCCACACACTGCATCACCCAGGGGCTGGGCACCATTATGGAAGCCCGGCACCTGCTGCTGGTGGTCAGCGGGGCGGACAAGGCAGAGATCCTTGCGGCAGCACTGCAGGGGCCCGTGTCCGCAGACTGCCCGGCGTCAATCCTGCAGCGCCATGCGCACGTCACCGTCGTGGCGGACGAAGCCGCCGCGGCCAAGCTGGCCCCTGGAACCGGCGAGGTCACCGTGCGGGTGGCCGGTGCCGCCGTCGGCGTCTAACTCAGGACGCGTCAGCGTCACCGCGCGGGGTGCGTTCGTACTCCTCGATCACCACTCCTGACTCGAACGTCCGCGACTTGACGGGTTGGAAGCCGGACGGCTCAAAGGCGGTGTTCCCGAACAGCGGAATGCCTGCCCCGAGGACAACGGGGTTGCGTTTGAGGATGATCCTGTCGATCTCCGGGAGCAGGGCCCCGGCCAGCGCACCGCCGCCGCAAAGGTAGATGTCCAGCCCTTCCTCCTGTTTGAGGCTTCGGACGGTGGCCAGGGCGTCGTCGGTGAACGTGACTGCCGGGTTGGAGCTGGTCCTGGTGCGGGTGGCGACGTACTCGTGCAGGTGGGCGTAGGGGCTGTCGATGCCTACGGCAAGGCCCACGTTGTAGCTGTTCCAGCCCTGGATGACGGTGTCGAAACGGTTCTTGGGCGCCTCGATGCCCAGCCCTCCGAGGACATGGGTGGGCAGGGCATCGGCGTACTCCGTGAAGAGCACCTGCATGTGGTCGCCCTCAACAGGGAAGACGTCGAATGATCCGTCAGGTGCGGCGATGTAGCCGTCAACCGATGCCGCGACGTAGTAGACAAGTTCCCGCACAATTACCCCCATCACAATGAATGCCTTCTAGAGGACGATATCGGACGGGCCGGCGCCCACCCGGTTTACCTCCCCGGGGTTGCCGGTTCAGGGCGTTGGGTTGTTCGTCGCGGCCGGTACCTGCAGGCAGAGGGCTACGGCCAGTCCCGTTGCGAGGCACAGGGCAGCGTTGGCCCAGATGGCCGCGGTGACGCCGCTGAGGACTGCAGCGGCATCTGTTGAGTCAAGGGCGACGAGCTGCGCGGTGAAAATGGCGCTCATGACGGGGATTCCCATGGTGATGCCGATCTGCTGGCTCATGGTTGCCAAGCCGGTGGCGAGTCCGGACTCTTCCTTCGGGAGTCCGGTAGTGGCAGTGACCATGAAGCCGACGATGACCACCAGGTTCGCCACGCCGCCGATGAACGTTGCCACCAACAGCAGCACGATGGCGGCGGGGTGGCTGCTGAGCATCACGAGGGACACGGTGGCAATGGCCTGGACCACGAACCCGTAAACGATGGCACGCTTGGCGCCCCACCGGCCGATGACCTTTGGGCCCAGGACGCCGCCGAGGACAGTACCCAGGCCCAGGACGCCGAAGGCGAGCCCGGCCCCGAGCGGCGTATAGCCAAGGACCTGCTGCAGGTACAGGGTGAGCAGGAAGACCAGCGACGTTTCCGTGATGAAGGCCAGGGCCCCCGCGATGTTTCCCCATGCAACGGTGGAGCGCCTGAGGATGGCCAGCGGCACCAGGGGATGCGCTGACCGGCGTTCGACGGCGACGAACGCGGCCAGCAGGATGATGGCCGCGGCCAACGATCCCAGGGTTGTGGGGTCTGTCCAGGCTGACTCGGCGGCATGCGTCAGTCCGAAGACGAGGGCGAGCAGACCCAGGGTGACGGTGATGGCGCCGGGGACATCGAGCTGGACCTTTTGGGTGGGCCGGCTGTCGGCCAGCACCAGCGGCGCGAGTATCAGGACGGCGGCTGTAACGGGGACATTGATCAGGAACGCCCAGCGCCAGCTGAGAAGGTCGGTGAGCAGGCCGCCCAAGATAGCCCCGGTGGTGAAACCGGCGGCCATGAGGGCGCCGTTCAGGCCCAGTGCCCTGTCCCGGAGTTTGCCTTCCGGAAAGGACGAGAGCAGCAGTGACAGGGCTGCCGGTACAACGATGGCTGTGGCTACACCCTGGGCGACGCGGGCCGTGATCAGCAGGGCGGGTTCGCCGGCGATGCCACCCAGGAGGGATCCGGCGCCGAGCAGGACCATGCCGGTGATGAACATCCGGCGGCGGCCCACCACGTCCGCAACCCGGCCAAAGAGCAGGGTGAGGCCAGCCGCGCAGAGGGCGAAGGACGTGGCGATCCACTGCAGGTTTTCGAGGCTGAACCCGACGTCGGCGCCGATGGCGGGTAAGGCCACGTTCAGGATGGAGAAATCCACAGCCAGGGTGAAGCTGGCGGTGAGCAGGACGAGGAGGGCGAGCCGCTGCTTGGCGGTCATCCCCGGTGCGGGCGGCGCGAGGACTTCCGCTTGGGGGCGGTCCAGGTCATGTTGCGTGGTCATGGGGTTCCTTCGGAGGTGCGGTTTCAGTGATGCCCGTTCAGCTTGTGCGAGTCTGCCGAGAGCAGCCACACCACCTTGTGGGTAGCACTGGCAGGGACAGGACAATCACCGGCTGTCCCGGCAGACTGGGGGAATGAGTACTGGTAGTGAGCTGGGGGAATTCCTGCGCGTCAGGCGGGCGGCGCTGCAGCCCGCGGACGTGGGACTGAGGAATTACGGAGTCCGCAGGGTTCCTGGGTTGCGCCGTGAAGAGTTGGCGATGCTCGCCGGCGTCAGCAACACCTACTACACGCGCCTGGAGCAGGGCCTGAGCAACAACGCCTCAGAGGCGGTGATCGATGCGCTGGCCAGGGCCCTGGACCTGAACCGGGACGAACGGCTCCATCTGTTCAACCTCGCCCGGCCGGCGAACAAAGCCAAGCGGCGCACCCCGTCACGCCCTGATCATGCGCGGTCCGGCACGGTCCGGCTGATCACCTCCATGACCGGCACGCCCGCCGTCGTGTTGGGCCGCAGGAGTGAGGTGCTCGCGTGGAACAGCCTGGGCCACAAGCTCGTTGCCGGTCATATGGGCTTCGACAGTCCCGGCGACCCGGCGGTGCGGCCCAACATGACCAGGCTCCTGTTCCTGGACGGGCACACCCGCGCACTGTATGCGAACTGGCCCGAAGAAGCCGCCCGCGCGGTGTCCTCCCTGCGGCTGCTTGCCGGAGCCGCATCAAACGACCAGGAGCTGACGGCGCTGGTGGGCGAACTGACGCTGAAGAGCCCGGAATTCGCGAAGCTCTGGGCCACTCACCCGGTACAGAACTGCATGTCGGGGATAAAGGTCATGCACCATCCCGAGGTGGGGACTTTGGAACTGAACTTCGAGGTGTTGGCCCAGCCCGACGACTCCGGACACCGGATCCTGATGTACGCAGCTGACGAGGGCAGCCCGGCCGCGTCCGGGCTCCGGCTGCTGGCGACATCCGCGGAGGTGCCGCCCGTGAATGAGCGCGGCGTAACACCGTGTAGCGTGCAGGGAGATCAACCAGCCTGAGGGGGCAGCGCTTGAACATTATTGACTACCTGATCTTCGCCGCATTTTTGGCAGCCGCCATGGTGCTGGCGTTTGCCGTCCGCCGGTTCAGGAACGCCCGGTGGCTCGGGCTTGGGCTCGCCGTAGTAGCCGTCGGCCTGGCTGTTTTCCAGTACGGGCCGTGGGAAACCCGGCCCACCCTGAAAGTCCTGGAGAAGGCGGCCACGGCCGAAGATGTGGTTACCGCAAATTACTCCCTGTACGGCGGGATCGATACGGAGTCGGCCCGGTACCTGGGGACGAGGTCAGGATCCAAAGTCTTTGTTGCCACCAGGAATGCGAATGGCGAGGAAATCATCTGCCTGCTGATTGAAGCGGGGGATGCGCCGGGGCTTCCTATTGCCGGGTGCGCCGGCATGGTCTCCGCCCACGACCCCATTGTTACGATGAGCGACCAGGCAGGACGCGAGCTGACCCTCGTCCCCGACCAGTACGACACCAATGAGCTGCAGGCAGCCGGGTGGACGAAGATCAGCGACAACCTCTTCAGGGGACGGCAATGACCGGGCAGCAAACGACAGTTCCGTTGACGCCGTTCTGGAGACTCATGATCACATTCGCCGCCATTGCCGGCGTCGGTACATGCGCGGTTCTGGGGCTCCTCTATGTGCGGTTTGTCATGGGTGTCCCCGGAACCGTCCACGTCCTGGAGCGGCAGCTGACCAAACAGGATGCCGTCCCCGCCATCCAGGACGAAGCAGGGGAGGCGAAGATCCGCGAGTCGCGTTTCCTGGCCGCGTACGAGTCGATGAACTATTACGCCGCGCCGGGCCCGCTGCCCGAAGTTGTGTGCCTGGTGGCGAAATACCCATATGACGACGTATACAACTACTGGGAAGGGTGCAACAGCCTCGGTGACGGCCGGGACATCCTGTTGGAAGTGCAGGATCCGGACGACAGGACCGTAGTTTTTGTCCCCGACCAGTTCGATCACCTTCCGCTTGAACGCGACGGATGGGTGACACTGCACCGGAACCTGCTGATCCAGCCTCTAGCCGAAGTACAGCAGCCCACTCAACCGCCCCTTCGCACTGCAGGGCATCGCGCGACGGTCCAATGACTGCGGGGTCTCTCGTGGCCGTCTGGTCATCACGCGGGCTGAACAGCCTGCGGCAGTGCAGTCATCCCATGCGGCGCCGCTGCCACTGCCACGCATGCCAGAAGAGCAGGCAAAGGACCAATACCGTTCCAACCAGGAGCCCTTGCGGCGCGAAGGTCATCATGACGAATGAAAGGGTGGGAGGCCCTCCCATGGGCCCGGTGGTGAACATCATGGTCGCCAGGGCCCAGATTCCGCCGGTAAGCAATGCCGTGGCCAACAGCCACAGCATTGCAATGAACGGGTTCACGGACCAACGTGGATAGTGCCGGAGCGGCATCGGTTCTGCCGTGGACGCGAGGCCCTGGGTATTGCCGTCCTGGTCAACTTCCCGAAATCCGACATCACTGGCCGATGGCTGCTGCATAGTTCCCCCCGGTGGTGCTTCACCCTGTTCTTCGCTTGAACGTCCACCCTAGTGCTTATCCCTCGACTCACTGAAGCTGCTTGAGCGTCCCGCTGGTCAGGCTCGGTCCGCGTCAGGCATAAGGCGTTCGACGTCGTCAGCCAGGTCCGCGACTGGCCTCCGGGCATCGAGCTCGAGGGTCGCGTGGTCCCGAAGCAGCGGCTCGACGTCGAGTACGTATTGCCGGATCGCGGACTGGTCAGCGTCGGAGTGGCCGTAGGAATTGTTCGTTCGGGCTGAGACCCGCTGGATTAGAACCTCCACCGGTGCACTGAGCAGAACGACGGCGGAGAAGCGGCCATAGAAGCGACCTTGATTCTCAACCGTTCCCGAGACGATGAGGGATGAACTGGACGCGAGGAGCGCCGAGACCCGTGGTTCGTCCCATGTTCCGTCAGGAAGCACCCAACCGTCGTAGTCGGTGTCGACCGTTCGGTAGCCCCGCCGGGACAACTCATGCAGCACAGTTGTCTTTCCCGCCCCTGACATGCCGGTGATCAGAATTCGAGACATGAAAGACAGCGTAACCGGGTGCGGATGAGTGGGGTGCGACAGGGTGGCGTTCGGTAAACCGATCCCTCAACGGAATTATGAATCGCCCCGCATAACGTTAATCAACGGCAGTGGTGGAGAATCGGTTCATGGTTAATGCAGTGGAAAATGAGGGTCTGGTAATTCGAGCGGGGGGTCAGGCGCGAGCTAAAGTCATGCAATTGCTGTGCAGTCAGGGTGTTTTACTCAATGATCATGCCGAGACGCTGCTTTCTCACCCCGCATTCGAGGCCCCAGAGAGCCAAAGACTACGAATCGTGGAGCGAACGGTAAAGGAACTTGGCTTTGAAAAAGGTGCGGTCCGGTCTCTAGTCTTTGCTGCTGCAAAGGAGCAGGGCCTCCGACCCTGTCCCTTGGTGGCGGGACCTTACCTGCGCCTGGCCATGATGGATCAGCCAAACGCCTTGGATTCCGTCCTGTCCGCCGGCCGCGCTCCGACTGGAGCTATCCACGTCGCTTCAGAACCACTGAGCGCGGACATGGAGTACCCTAAGGGGTTCTACCTCCGTGTACTGGACGGGCAGGTTTGGCTGAGGGGGTACCGGTGTGACGACGCGTATGTTTGGGCGCCAGAACAGCGGTTCGCGTTCCTGCTTCCCAGCGGTCGTAAGGGTATGAAAGCCTCACCTTCGTGAACAGCGATGTCAAGGGGACCCTGCACCATATCGAACTGTGGGTTCCCGACCTCGGTCGCGCCAAGGAGGAATGGGGCTGGGTGTTGTCGGCTTTGGAATACTCGATCTTTCAGAGCTGGGCCACAGGTATCAGTTGGCAGTTCGGTGGAACCTACATCGTTGCTGAGCAATCGCCGGCCATGAGCGGCACCGAACACGATCGCATGCTGCCGGGGCTCAACCACCTGGCGTTCCATGCCGGCAGCAAAGAAGACCTGGATACGCTCGTAGGGGAGAGCAGCCAGCACGGGTGGGTGCAGTTGTTTAAGGACAAGTACCCTCATGCTGGCGGCCCCGACCACTACGCCGCATACCTCACAAATTCCGATGGGTTTGAGCTGGAGCTTGTCGCTGTCAACTTCCGAGGCAACCGGGAGATACAACCCTCTTAGTGCTGGCTGGATTATTGATCAGAGCAGCAACGGGGCGGATGGGGCGTCGCTGAAGGTCTCCTCCGCAGTTTGGGCAGGAACGGTTCGGGAACCGTTCAACGCAATCCGGACACCACGTGCACTCAAATGTGCAAATGTACGCCTCGGCGGAGGGAGCAATGTCGACGTCGCAACATTCGCAATTCGGTCGGATCTCAAGCACTCAGCAACTCTACCTTTCCCAATTCGCACCTTGACCTTTTGCGGCCCAAGTCTTCCCGGACGGTCTGGAGGGTTTGGAGTCAATGTGGTCAGGGCATTGCGGCATGTCTACCCCACTCTTGAAGCCAACAAACAGCATGATGGAACTGATCATGAAATGGTATCGATATGTCCACCCGCTAATATTTGTCGCATCCTTCATGCCGCTGGTTTTGTCGCTGGTCCCATTCTGGCAAGGCGTGGTGATTCCACTTGTTGCCCTTCTGCCGTATGCCGCCAACGAAATCATGCTGGCCCGACGGGAGAAGAAGGAGTAACGGCAATCAGTCGAATCTGATGAAAGCTCTCACGGATCCGCCTGGAAATTCGTCGGCCTGGGTGTAGCCGAGCGCCTCGTAGAACGCCTTCTGGGTCGGCTCGTCGTCGGTGATGAGGACTTTCTGACGAACATGCGGGTACTGCTCGAGTGCCCGTTCAGCGAGGGCTCGTCCAATACCCCTTCTGTGATGCGACGGCAGGACAAGAATGTCCTGAAGATAGCAAATTGACGCACCATCGGAAATCACCCGCGCTAACCCAACCAGCACCTGGCCATCGTGAGCGGTGACAATAGTGGACGACCCCTCCAGCGCTCGCACAAGCTTGTCAGGGTCCTTCGTGTACGCGAACCATTCCACCGCACTGTATAGCCCAAGGATTTCGCTGAGTGGCAGATCTTCTGCCCTTACAATGCTGACGGCGATCATCCTCCATCCAAACACGCAGCACAGTCATTGGGTCCCAGCCGACGGCCGCCCCGGAAAAACAGGCGCGGAATGCGTAGTCTCTGAATATGGGGGCTTTGCTTCGATCTGTCGTTTTCGTCGGGGCCGCGCTGTTGGCAGGATGTCCAGCCGCGCCGGCTTCAATTGCTGAATCCGATTTCCGGGGCGGACTCCCCGCGGAAGCAGTCACTGCCGAACCCGGTTCCTGGGCTCAGGACCCGTCATTTCCCAAGCCTGTTCCTGTGGCGGGTTGGCTGGAATCCGGAGCGAAGTTCGCTGTGGTCATCAGTGGCAGTTCAAGCTGCCCTGCCTTCCCTGCCTCACTCGAGGTCATCGATTCCCGGCACGTGAAGCTGGGCCTTGAAACGAAAAGTGCGCAGGCCTGCACGGCCGACATGGCCCCACGCACCTACATCATCAAAACGCCCGGCGACGTAGACATCTCCCAGGAGGTCACGCTCGAATTCGGGGGAACCACAGCTGTTCTGCCGCCCCTGTAAGTAAAGCCGGGGCCTATGCCAGAACCTCTCCGCCGCGAACCACCAGGACGCGCCGGAAGTCCGGATCAACCACCACGACGTCGGCGCGCAGCCCGGCGCGCAGGCTGCCCACCTCAGCAGCGAGGCCAAGAATGCCGGCCGGAACCGCGGTGGCAGACAGGACCGCCTCGGCAGGGTCAACGCCTGCGGCGACAGTCCGGCGCACCACGTCCAGCAGCGTGGCAGTGCCGCCGGCCAGGGCGCCGTTGCTGCGCAGGCGCGCCTCCCCATCCCGGACAAATACTCCCGCGGGGCCAAGGTCATACTCACCGTCGGGCAGCCCCGTGGCCGCCATCGAATCGGTCACCAAGGCAACATTCGCGGCCCCCACCAGCCCAAATACCATCCGCACCGTCTCCGGATCCAGGTGCACCCCGTCGGCCACCAGTTCCACCGCCACCCGCCCGGCGGCGGCCAGCTGCAGGCATGCGGCCACTGGCCCGGGGCTGCGGTGGTGCAGCGGCGGCATGCCGTTGAAGAGGTGCGTCACTGTGGGACGGGCACTGTTAGAACCAAAAGCGGCCAGCAGGTCCGCCGCATTGGTGAGCGAATCCGCCGTCGTGCGCGTATCCGCGTCCGTGTGGCCCAAGGAAGGGGCCACCCCGCGCATGGCTAGCTCCCGCACCAGCTCCGCTGCCCCCGGCAGTTCCGGGGCGTAAGTCATGGTCCGGAGGTGGCCGCCGGCCGCCTCCACCAGTTCCGCCAGGAAATGAAGGTCAGGATCCCGGAGGAACCGCGGATCCTGGGCGCCGCACCGGGCCTGGGACAGGAACGGCCCCTCGGCGTGGATGCCCGCAAGGAGGCCATCGTCAGCGAGGCCCCGAAGCGTCCCGGCGCTCCGCAGCAGCTCTTCCCGCGGCGCGGTTACCAGGCTGGCCAGCAGTGTGGTGGTCCCGCTGCGGTGGAGGAAATCCACCGCAGTCCGGGCTGCCCTAGGGTCACCGCCCGGGAAGTCGCCGCCGGCGGCGCCGTGGCAGTGCAGGTCGATGAGGCCGGGGAGAAGAATACTCCCCGGCGGAAGCTCCACCTGAGCCAATGCGGGGAGGGACGCAACTTCCAGGCCCGCCCGCGGCCCGGCGTACGCAATCCGTCCGTCCACCATGGCGACGGCGGCGTCCGCCACCGTGGTGCCGTCCGTCAGGAGGGTGCCCGTCAGCAGGTAGGGAGTGGTCACTTCAGGGCGTCCGAGAACCAGCCGGTGATGGTTGCCGGGTGCGTGATGGCCGTGCCCACCACCACGGCGAAGGCCCCGGCGTCGAGCGCCTGGCGGGCCTGGGCAGGCGTGTGGATCCGGCCCTCAGCAATGAGCGGGACGCCAAAACCGGCAGCCGACATCTCCGTCAGCAGCTCCACGTCAGGCCCCGATGTTTTGGGCCGCTCGCCGCTGTAACCGGACAGGGTGGTGCCGATCAGGTCCGCGCCGGCCTCGACGGCGGCAACGGCGTCCGCGAATGACCCGCAGTCGGCCATCACCAGAGCATGTGATTCTGCATGGATTCCCGCAACCGTCTGGGCCAGGGAAAGCCCGTCCGGACGTCCGCGGCGGGTGCCGTCAATGGCCACCACATGGGACCCCGCGTTCGCCACGGCCAGCGCGTGCCGGAGCGTGGGGGTGATGAAGACGCCGCTGTGCCCGTCCTTCCACAGCCCGATCACCGGGACCTCCACGGCCGCTCGGGTGTGCTGGATGTCCGCCAGGCCCTGGACGCGCACGGCGGCTGCCCCGCCAATCACGGCAGATGCCGCCACCTGGGCGGTGGTCCGGGGATCGCGCATCGGCTCGCCCGGGTACGCCTGGCAGGACACGATCAGGCGCCCACGCAGGGCTTCAAGGGCATCGGGGGGCAGAAGCACGGTCAGATCCTTCGGGACGTCTGGGCGGTAGTGAATTCGGCAGGGCCGGAAATGGCAGGTTCAAGAACAAGGCGGGCGGCACCAACAATGGCTGCCGTATTGCCCAGCGCAGCGGGACGCACCGGAATGTCGGCCAGGGCGGGCAACAGTTCTGCGCGCAAGGCGGCCTCCGTTGGCTGCCACCAGCGCTCGCCCGCGTCGGCCAGCCCGCCGGATACCAGCACCACTTCGGGGTCAAGTATGTTCGCCAGCCCGCCCACAGCCTGCCCGGCGGCGGCCGCGGCCGTCCCGATTGCGCCGGCGGCAACAGAATCACCTGCCGCGGCCAGGCCGAAGACGGCGCGGGTGTCCACGGCGGGGGATGAGCCGCCCAGTCGGCGGTAGGACTCGAGGATGGCGGGGCCGGATGCGATGGCCTCGACGTGGCCGGCACCACCGCAGACGCAGGCGAGCGGGGCGCCGTCGAAGTACGCGTACGGGGAGGCAAAGTGGCCCACGTGCCCGCCGGCGTAGCGGTGCCCCAGGACGGGCCTGTGGCCCAGGACGAAGCTTCCGCCAACGCCGGTGCCGAACGCCACCAGCAGCGAGCTGGAGGTACCGGCCGCGGCACCCGTCCACGCTTCGCCGAGGGCGTGCGCGTGCACATCGTTCACGGCCAGGACGGACGACGCCGGCAGGCCCAGCCGGGCAGCCAGGCCTGCGGTGAGTGCCGTCCCGGCCCAGCCGGGGATAGCGTCCGTCGCCGAGACCACCACGCCGCGCGTTGCATCGATGACCCCGGCGGATCCAACGCCGACCCGCCCAACGGCGATCCCGGCGTCGGCCGCTTTGTCCCGAAGCCCGGCAACAAGGCCGGCCGTGGCGTCGAGGATCGCGGCGGAACCGTCACGGCTCAGGGTGGGGATGGTCTCCGAAAACAAGACCTCCCCGCCGCCGGAAACAACCCCGGCAGCAGTCTTGGTACCCCCAAGGTCAACACCGATCGCGTACTGCATTTCTGTCTCTCTGGTTCGTCGTGGTCGGCTCGGCACCTGAGTGCGTCGCTGGCAGTGCTGGACATGGTTCTTTTGTGTAGGTTGCGTCAGAGCGCGAGGAACGAGCGCAGCAACCGGCAAAAGGAGCATGCCCAGCGCCCCTGACGCCTGGTTAGACGAGGCCGTTGCGTTCCAGGATGCCGCGGATGGCCTTGGTTTCGTCTTCGTTCAGCGCCGGCATGGGTGCACTCATGGTGTTGGATTCGATGACGCCCATGACCTGCAGGGCGGTCTTGAACGCGCCCAGCCCTGCTGCACCGCCGGAAACCCGGCCGTTGGGGGTGTAGACGATTTCGAAGAGGTCTGCCAGGCGGTCCTGCTCGGCCGCAGCCTTGGCCCAGTCGCCGGCGGCTGCGGCATCCACGAGGTTCCGGTAGCCGCGCGGGTCCACGTTGCCCAGGCCCGGGACCACGCCCTGGGCGCCGCCCAGGAGCGCGCCGTCCACCACTACTTCGTGGCCGGTGAAGATATCAAAGTTGTCGATGTCCCGGGCCGCGAGCAGGAGCTGTCGGAAGGAGACATCGTCCCCGGAGGAATCCTTGACGCCGGCGATCACACCTTCGCGGCCAAGCCGGACCAGCAGGTCCGTGGGGAGCTTGAAGTGGGTGCGGACGGGCACGTCGTAGGCGAAGATCGGCTTGCTGACCGCGGCATGGATGCTGCGGAAGTGGGTTTCGGTCTCCTCGGCGTTGCCGATGGCGTAGTACATGGAGGTGACTACGATGGCGTCGGCACCGAGGTCGATCACGCGCTTGGCCTCCTCGATCACCCGGTTGGTGGTCTGCTCGTTGGCGCCGACGATGAGCGGAACGGCCTTGGCGCCGGCTGCGGCGTTGGCTTCGGCGATGGTGCTGACCACCAGGTCGCGCTCGGCGTTGGTCATGTAGGGCACCTCGGCGGAGGAACCGAGGACGAACAGCCCGGACACGCCGCCGTCGAGCAGGTGCCTGGTGAGGTTGTGCAGGGACGCGGCGTCGATGCTGCCGTCTGCGTGGCGGGGGGTGACGACGGGCGGGATGACGCCGGAGAACTGGGAAGACACGGGAAAACTCCGATAACTGGGTTGGTAGAAGAGGGGGATGGGTGGTCTAGGTGTGCAGCAGGCTGGGGGCCGCGCCGAGGAGCTTCTTGGTGTAGTCGTTGCTGGGGTTGTCGAACACCTGCGCGGCCGGGCCTTCCTCCACGATCTCGCCGAAGTACATGACGCAGATGCGGTCGGAGACGTAGCGGACGGTCTGGATGTCGTGGGAGATGAACACCATCCCCAGGTTCAGCCGCGCCTTGAGGTCGGAGAGCAGGTTCAGGACCTGCGCGCGGACGGAGACGTCCAGGGCCGACGTCGGCTCGTCCGCCACGATGATGTCCGGATCCAGTGCCAGGGCCCGGGCGATGGCCACGCGCTGACGCTGGCCGCCGGACACCTGCGACGGCGTCACTTCCGCCGCTGAGGCGGGCAGGCCTACCAGCGCGAGCAGTTCCCGGACCTTGGCAGCCCGGCTGGCGGCGTTGCCGATGCCGTGCACCTGCAGCGGATCGGTGAGGATGTCCTGGATGGTCATGCGAGGGTTCAGCGCGGTGGCGGGGTCCTGGAACACCACGGACACGGAGCGGCCGAACTCCTTCCGCATGGCGGCGTTGCGCTTGATGGCGGGCTTGCCGTGGAACAGGACCTCCCCGGATGTGGGCGCCTGCAGGCCCACCAGCACGGACGCCAGGGTGGATTTGCCGCAGCCGGATTCGCCCACGATGCCCACGGTTTCGCCGCGGCTGATGGTGAAGTCCACGCCGTTGACTGCCTTGACCACGTTGGGGCGCAAGAGGCCCCCGGTGCGGGCACGGTGGTGGACCTTGACGTCCTTGAGCTCAATGACGGGCTGTCCGGTGGATGCGCTCACTTGGCGTCCTCCTTGCGGTGGCTGGCCCAGAAGTGGTCCGAATCCCCGCCGTTGGCCGAAGCCACGGCGGTGAGGACCAGCTGCTGGTTGGGGTCGGCGTCGCTGCGCAGGGAGCGCGGGGCGAACCGGTCCCCGGGGGCGAAATCGTTGGGGGAAGGGACCGTGCCGGGGATCTGGTGCAGGCGGGCGGCGTCGGCCTCGATGGAGAGCACGGCGCCCAGCAGCCCGCGGGTGTATTCGTGCTTCGGGTTCCGCAGCAGCTCGGAGGCCTGGGCGGATTCCACCACCTGGCCGGCGTACATGACGGTGATGCGGTGCGCCAGGGAGGCCACCAGGGCGAGGTCGTGGCTGACGAACACCATGGCGAATCCCAGCTGCTCGCGCAGTTCGTTGAGCAGGTCTACCACCTGCTTCTGGACGGTGACGTCCAGGGCAGTGGTGGGCTCATCCGCCACCACGATCTTGGGTGAGCGGGACAGGGCCATGGCGATCAGGACGCGCTGCCGCTGCCCGCCGGACAGTTCGTGGGGGTAGCTGGCCAGGGTGCGGACGGGATCGAGTTTCACCATTTCCAGCAGCTCGGCCGGGGTCTTCCGGCCGCCGCGGCGGGTCAGCTGCAGCATCTGGTCCTTGATCTTCATGGACGGGTTCAGCGAGCTGAGCGCGTCCTGGTAGACCATGGCGATCTGCTCGCCGCGCAGGCCCTGGTAGGCCTTGGCGTTGCTGTGGCTGGCGTCCGGGTCTAGCAGCTCCTTGCCGTCGAAACGGATGGAACCGGTGATCCGGGCGGTCCTGGGCAGCAAGCCCATGACGGCCAGCGAGGTGATGGACTTTCCGCAACCGGATTCGCCCACCAGGCCCATGGTTTCGCCTTCGCGGACGGTGAAGGAGACGTTGTCCACGATGGCGGTCTCGCCAAACCGGCCGGGGAAGCGGATGGAGAGGTTGTTGACCTCGAGGACGGTCCGGGCGTCCGCGGGGACCTGGGGGAGGCGGTCCGTGCGGGTGGCCTCGACGGCGGCGAGCAGTTCCAGCTCACGGTCCAGCAGGGCGTGCGGGTTGGCGGCAGCGGTCCTGACGTCGGTGAGTACCGCTGAGGTGTCCTGCCGGCCTTCGGTGGGGGTGGTTCCGGAGGCCGGCAGGACGGCGTCGAGCTCGTGCTGTTCCACAATCGACGGCTGGGCAACCGAGGTGGCCACCTCGGTGTCCACCGTGGCCGCTGCTGCGCCGGCAACGGAAGCGGCAGCACCGTCGTCGTCCTTCACCACCGGGGCGCGCCGCAGCCGGGGGTTGACCATGGCGTCGGTGAGGCCCTCGGCGAGGATGTTCAGGGCCAAGACGGTGAGCAGGATGATGAGGCCGGCGAAGGTGGTGGCCCACCAGCCGCCGGACAGGACCAGGTTGCGGCCGTAGGAGATCACGTTGCCCCAGGACGGGGCGGGATCCTGGACGCCGGCGCCCAGGAAGGACAGCGAGGCCTCGAGGATGATGGCGTCGGCCACCATCACCGTGGCGAACACCAGCACGGGGGCTGCGGTGTTGCGGACAATGTGCTTGGCCAGGATGTAGAACCTGCCGGCACCGATGACGCGCTCGGCACGGACGTAGTCTTCGCCGTACTGCGAGAGCACGTTGGCGCGGACCACGCGGGCCAATTGCGGGGTGTAGATGATGGCGATGGCAATGATGATGGTGGGTACCGAGTTGCCGAACGCCGCCAGCAGCACCGCGGCCAGGGCAATGCCCGGGAACGCCATCAGGATGTCCATGATGCGCATGATGAGTTCGTTGACGGCTTTGCTGGACGTGGCGGCCAGCGAGCCGAGGAACGCTCCGGCCAGGACGGCCAGGGCCACGGCGCCGAGCCCGATCATCAGCGAGGACTGCGAGCCGTAGAGCAGCCGGGAGAAGATGTCGCGGCCCAGCCGGTCGGTGCCGAAGAAATGCTCGGCACCCGGGGGAGTGGCCGGCATGAAGGATTCCAGCGGATCGTGCGGTGCCAGGACCGGGGCGAAGACGGCGGCGAAGGCGATCACCACCAGGAAGGCGAGGGCCAGCCGGGAGCCCCAGGGGAGGGCCTTAAGGCGGATCCCGGGGGCGCTCAGACGTTCAGCGAGTTTGCTGCGCATGGGTCACACGGTCCTGATTCGGGGGTTGATGAGCAGGTAGAGCAGGTCCACGGCGATGTTCACCAGGACGAAGGTGACGGAAATGGTGAGCACCACGCCCTGCACCAGGTTCACGTCCAGGTTGGTGATGCCGTTGAGGATCAGTTGGCCCATGCCGGGCAGGGCAAAGATCATTTCAATCACGACGGCGCCGCCCAGCAGGTAGCCGATCCGCAGTCCCAGCACGGTCACCGGAGTGACGAGTGCGTTGCGGAGCACGTTCTTGGAGACCACCTCGCGGTACGGCACGCCGTTGCCGATGGCCGTGCGGACATAGTCCCGGTCCAGCTCCTCCACCATGGAGGTGCGGACCACCCGGATGAGCGAGGCCGACACCGGGATGCCGAGGGCCAGGGCGGGCAGCGCCATCGAGTTGAGCCAGCCGCCGAAGCCGGACTCCGGGGTGGCAATGCCGCCGGATGGGAACATCGCTGCCGGGCCCAGGGCGAACCACTGGATCAGGAGGATGCCCAGCCAGAACGACGGCGTTGCCACCGCGGCGATGGAGAACACGCGGACCAGCTGGTCCTGCCATTTGTCCCGGTACAGGGCGCCGATGATGCCAAATACCAGGGAGACCACCACGGCGATGATGACGCCCAGGAAGGTCAGCTGCAGCGTCAGGGGGAACGCCGAGCCGATCATGCTCGCTACGGACTTCGCCGGCGGCGTGGTGACGCCGAGGTCCAGCTGCAGGAGCTTGCCCAGGAACCGCACATACTGCAGCGGCAGCGGATCGTTCAGGCCGTTTGCCTGGCGGTACTGTTCCTTGGCTTCCTCGCTGGCGCCCTCGCCCAGGGCGCTGCTTGCCTGGTCTCCGGGGGCTGCCTGCAGGACCAGGAACACCAGCAGGGTGATGCCCAGGACCATCAGCGGCAGGGCTGCGAGCCGTCGGCCCAGCAGTCGCAATATGGTGCTCAATGTAGTCTCCGGTGGGTAGGGCTAGGCGGTGCGGCCCACACCAACGAAGGACACTCCGGTGGTGGGAAGGGGCTTGAAGCCGCTGAGTTTCTTGGAATCCCAGGCGCTGGGAAGCTGGCGGTGGAACAGCGGGTACAGCGGGAGTTCCTCGGACACCAGGTCCACGATCTCGCCGGTGAGCTTCTTGGCGTCGTCCGTGGTTGCGCGGCCGGCCTTGGACATGAGGTCCACCAGCTGTGCCCGCTCCGGGGCGTCGCCCCAGAAGGCGCGGTTCTTCATCCAGGTGTCACCGGCGTAGAACCAGCTCAGCAGCAGGTCCGCGTCGTTGCCGAACACCGAGGGGTCACCCGGTGCGGCAACAACCTTGTAATCGCCCTTGGCCACGCGGTCCGTGTACAGGGCGCCGGACTGCAGGTTCTTGAGGGTGACCTTGACGCCGGGGATCTTGTTCCAGGATTCGAGCATCAGGGGTGCCACGTCCTTCACCCAGGCGGTGTCAGTGGTGAGCAGCTCGAACTCGAGGCTGGTGACGCCGGCTTCCTTGAGGAGGTCCTCGGCCTTCTTGGCGTCGTAGCCGTAGACGTTCTTGGCCTTGACGTAGTCCGGGTGGCCCTCCTGGAAGTAGGAGCTGGCCGGCTTGGCGTTGCCGAACAGGGCCTTCTTGATGATGGAGTCCTTGTCCAGGCCGTAGTGGAGGGCCTGGCGGACTTTCTTGTTGTTGAAGGGTGCGGCGTTGCAGTTGAACATCATGAACAGCAGGCCGAAGGACTGCACGGACTCAACGGTGGCTGCCGACTTCAGGCCCTCCATGTCCAGGTAGGGGACGTCCTCGATGGCCTGGACGCGGCCGGACTGCATGGCGGTGACGCGGGCGGCGGCATCGGAGAGCAGCAGCCAGGTCATGCCCTTGGCCAGCGCCGGCATGGGGCCGTTGTAGGCCTGGTTGGCTTCGAAGACGATCTTGTCGTCCTTGACGGCGGAGATGAGCTTGTACGGGCCGGTGCCTACGGGCTTCGCGTCGAAGGACTTCAGCTGCTCGGAACCGAACGGGAAGTTCGTCAGCGCCTTGGGCACCACCTTCACCACGGAGATGCGCGGGCCGAAGCCGGGGAACGCGTACTTGAGCGTGAACTCCACGGTCTTGGCGTCCAGGGCCTTGACCTCCTGGATGAACGGGATGAACTGCGAGAACAGGGACTTGTTGGCCGGGTCCATCACGCGGGTAAATGAGAACACCACATCTTCGGCGGTGACCGGCGTACCGTCGTGGAAGACGGCACCATCCCGGATGGCCACCTGGTACTGGGTGTCGCTGACCTTCTTGGGGTCCGCGGCGGCCAGGGCGTTGTACGGCTCACGGGTAGCGGGGTGCAGTTCGATAAGGCCTTCGAAGACGTGCAGGTTGGCGGCCATCGGGGTGGCGCCGGAGGAGGAGATGGGATCGAACCCGGTGGACAGCGCGTAGGAGATGCCGGCCTCGATGGTGAGGTCCTTGTTGACGGGCGAGGTGTTTTCGGTGGCGCCCGTTGTGGTGGCGGCGGGACCGCCGCAGGCTGCGAGGGAGCCGGCGAAGGCTGCGGCCAGGCCCATGGCCCCGCCCAGCTTCAGGAAGTTCCGGCGGCTGGCGTCATTGACCAGCGGCAGGTTCTTGATGTTGTTCATGTGCCTCACCATTCAAAAGATGTTTATCGGATGTAGGATGTCCTAGCTCGTAGAAAGACTGTAAGGGCGATCACAGCCAGCCGTCAAGTGCGGCGGCTCACGCAAACCGGACCGCCCTGCAAGCACACCGCCCTTCCAAGCAATGGAGTTTGAAATGTCCCTTATCGTCGGTGCCTATCCGGCCCAGCCCGCCGGGTCGCAGCAGGAGTTCTACCGTGGGCTCGCAACCGTCCAGGCCGTGCGGGGGCTGGAGCTTCCGTATGGCCCGCACGGGGGCAACCCCTGGCCCGCCGGGGCACCCGGGGGATGGTCCGCCGTCGTGACCTCAATACCGGGCACCATGCAGCGGATGAACGCATCGGCTGCGTTCGGGCTGGCCTCCCCGGACGCCGGCGGCAGGCGCGAAGCACTCGAATTCGTGGCCGGGCTCCACGCCTACGTGCTCAGCCTCCGGGGCGAAGGAAGGAACGTGGAAGCCGTCGAGCTGCATTCAGCGCCGTATCCGGGCGCCGACGCCGCCATGTTCGGGGCATCGCTGAGCGAGATTCTCGAGTGGGACTGGGGCGGCACGCGGGTGCTGGTGGAACACTGCGACGCTCCCCGGCCCGGCGGCAGGCCGGAGAAGGGCTTCCTGCAGTTTGCCGACGAGGTGGACGTGGTCCGCTCCCTCCGTGAGCAGGCTGACGGCCGGGTGGGCCTTGTCATCAACTGGGCGCGGTCCGTCATCGAAACCCGCAACCCGGACACTGCCGCCGAACATATTGCGCTGGCCCGGGAGGCGGGCGTCCTGGCGGGCGTCATGTTTTCCGGTTGCGCACCGGACGCCACGGAGTTCGGTTACCCGTGGATCGACGCGCACCTTCCGGCCGCCGAGGTGGAAGGGTCGCCGCCGGGCTCACTGCTCAACCGCGCCGAAATCCAGCGGTGCCTCGCGGCCGCCGGTATGGCGCCGTTCATTGGCTTCAAGGTTGGCCTGCCGCGGGAGGGCCTGACGGTGCAGGACCGTGTTGACCGCCTGCGGCAGATGTGCGCCCTTATCGAGGGGAGCTGACCGGAGGGGCGTCTTCCACGCTGACATCCCCGGTGGCCATGGTGAACCGGAAGAGCCTGGAGAGCCGCCATGCCGTGTCCCCGCTGGTTCCTTCCACGGTAAAGGTGATGTCCACGGTTTCCTGCTCCACGTCCTCTGAGGTCAGGGTGTACGACGGCGTGAAGTACAGTGCCGCTTCCCCCGGCAGGAGGTCCCGGGCCGGGAAAGCCGCGGCCCCCGGCCCGGTGAGCCTGACCCCTGTGGCTGTAGTGCCGCCGTCGTTCCGTACCCTGCCCGTGAACGCGAGGATGTCGCCTGCCTTGTAGCCGGGGATGATGGGGCCGTAATTGAGGTCCTGCGCCTCGCGGGTGCCCAGCACCTGGCCCTGCCCGGCGGAGTAGCCCTGCCCGATTTCCTTCGACGCCGCACCCCAGTCGCCGCCGTCGTCCGCCATGACGTGGAACTCGCCGGCGTTATGCCACTCCTCCGGAAGGCCCGGCGTGATGGACCGGAGCTCCATGTGGAACGTGAGTCCGGCGGCCGGTTCAGGTGTGGACGGCTGCGGGTGCGGCGGCGTTGCCAGCTGGTCCGTCAGCTGACGCGAGGGAATGGAGGCGAAGACGATTTCGCGGTAGCCCTGGCGTTCGTACAGGACTCCGATGTTGCCGTCCGGCAGCCGGGTGGCCGTGGAGTACGCCGAGCTTCCCGGGCAGAGCACCAGCCCGGCAGGCCAGGTGCTGCCGTTGTCCGGCGAGAGGCCCAGGACGGTGTTGCGGCGCAGTGCGGTGTCCCGGTTGTTGGTGGCCAGCAGCCACCGGTCCGTCGCCGTATCGGCATGACCGGAGATGGACGGGAGCCCGTCGAAGCGGGCCAGCGAGCCGTTGTCGCTGGGATCCGGGAGGTCCCCGACGGGTGCCAGCGGGCTCCAGCTGTGGCCGCCGTCCGTGGAGGTGGCGGCCAGGCGGCGGGGCGTTGCCCGGCTGTGGAGCATCAGCCGCCCGTCGTCCAGGGCCGCCACTTTGTTCTCGTTGGGTGCCGCGCCATGGGTTCCGGCGCTGATGAATTCCCCCAGAGTCCAGCGCTCGCCTTGGTCGTCGCTGTAGGCGGAGGCGGCCATGATCTCCCCTCCGCACAGGAGGACGAACTGCTGCACCAGGCGGCCCTTGAAGGGTCCGGTGTGGATCTGGATACCCTGCCCGGCGGCGGCAAAGATGCCCGTGATTTCCCGGCCGGCGGGGGAGCTGCCCTTCAGCTCCGCGGTGAGGCGACGGTGCTGCCAGGTGGCGCCGTCGTCGTCGGACCAGCTGAGGTCGGTGTGCTGGATGGTGGGGTCGTCCGGCGCCATCCCGGTGGCTGACTCGAAGAAGCCCGCGCGGGTTCCGGCCGCGTGGAAGAGGAAGATGCGTCCGGTTTCGGCGTCCACCAGCAGGCTCGGATCACCGAAGCCCTCCAGGCCAGTGCCGCTCCGCACCACTTCCTGGCCGCTCCAGGTCTGCCCGTTGTCTGTGCTGCGCCGGACCAGGAGATCGATGGGGCTGGGCAGGTCATCGAGGTTCGGCCTGCCGTCGTAGGCGGCGAGGACAGTGCCCCGTGTGGTGACGGCGAGCGCCGGGATCCGGTACTGGCGGTAGCCCCCGCGGCCCCGGACGGCGAGGACGTGCTCGGCTGCGGGTACAGCTACCGGTAAAGCAGCAGGCATGGCCGAGGGTTTGGAGGTGAGGAGATAGGACGTCACATGTTGAGTCTAGCTTTCCGGTCCCTCCATGCCTAAGGTGGTAGGACGTCGTATGTAGCAGGAATCACATTTGGGTTCAGCATGACGGCGTTACACACCTCCATTCGAGCCGCAGCGCGGCGTCCAGAAAGGACATGGGTTTGCGAATTACCACGAATAGAACCAGGAAAAGATCGATGGGGCAGGCTGCGGGCACAGGCGCCCTCGCCCTGGCCCTCCTCGCCGGAACCGGGCTCCCCGCCCAGGCGGCACCCATCCCGTCCAACAGCCCCACGGTTCCTCCCGGTGCTTTCCAGGAAACCAACCTGGCCGCGGACAGGACCGCCAGCAACTTCTTCTACCGCATCCCCGCACTGTCCTATGTGGGCAACGGCGTGGTCCTCGCGGCATGGGACGGCAGGCCCGGCAGCTCCGCCGATGCCCCCAACCCCAACTCCATCGTGCAGCGCCGCAGCACTGACGGCGGACGGACCTGGGGGCCCGTGCAGGTGATCGCCGCCGGGCATGTGGGCGACGCCGCCGCTGCAAAGTACGGCTACAGCGATCCGTCCTACGTGGTGGACGCCGAGGCCGGAAAGGTCTTCGCATTCTTCGTGTATTCCAAGGACCAGGGCTTCGGCGGCAGCCAGTTCGGCAACGATGACGCTGACCGGTCCGTCATCTCCTCCGCGGTCATTGAGTCCTCCGATGGCGGCCTTACCTGGAGCCAGCCGCGCCTCATCACTGACGTCACCAAGCCGGGCACCAGCAAGACCAGCCCGGCCGCCGGCGATGTCCGCTCCAACTTCGCTTCCTCCGGCGAGGGCATCCAGCTCAAGTACGGCCCGTACAAGGGCCGCCTGATCCAGCAGTACGCCGGGGATATCCGCCAGGCGGACGGCAGCAACAGGATCCAGGCCTACAGCGTCTTCTCCGACGACCACGGCGCCACGTGGCACAAGGGCGCCAACGTGGGCGACCGGATGGACGAAAACAAGACAGTGGAACTCTCCGACGGACGCGTGCTGCTCAACTCGCGTGACAACGCCAACCAGGGATACCGCAAGGTTGCGGTCTCCACCGACGGCGGCGCCACCTACGGCCCGGTCACGCAGGACACCGAGCTTCCGGACCCCGCCAACAACGGGGCCATCGCCCGCATGTTCCCCAACGCCGCACAAGGCACCGCCGACGCGAAGAAGCTGATCTTCACCAACGCCAATTCCAAGACCGGGCGCGAAAACGTCTCGGCCCGTGTGTCCTGCGACGACGGCGCCACCTGGCCAGGCGTCCGCACCATCCGCGCCGGATTCTCGGCCTATTCCACCGTGACCCGGCTGGATGAGGGCCGGTTCGGCGTCCTGTACGAGGGCAACTACACGGACAACATGCCGTTCGCCGCCTTTGACGATGCCTGGCTGAACTACGCCTGCGCACCGCTTTCCGTTCCCGCCGTTACCACCGCCCCGGGTGCCACGCGGCAGGTGGCCGTGACGGTCACCAACCAGGAAGCCGCCACGCTTTCCGGCGCGAGTGCCACCGTGTACACCCCCAGCGGCTGGTCCGCCACCACGGTGCCCGTACCCGACGTCGCGCCCGGTGCCTCCGCAACCGTGAACGTGGACCTGACCGCGGCGGCGAACGCCAGCGGCCCGCAAAACCTTAATGCAGCGTTCACGACGGCGGACGGCCGGGTTTCGCAGGCCACCTTCACGGCCACGGTGCCGGTGGCACCGCAGGTGGGCCTCACCATCACCGGGGCCGCGCCGGACCGCGACGTGGCGGCCAGCCCGTACAAGGCTGGCGACGTTGTCAGCTACACGTTCACCGTGAAGAGCACGGCCAATGTCACGGCAAACTCAGTACCCGTTTCCGGCAACTTCGACGCCGGCTTCCTGCCACCCGCCCCCGGGGCGCCCAGCAGCCCTAACTGCCGGTACAACAACCTGGCCGCCGGTGCCGGCTACACCTGCACCACGGCCAGGCACACGGTGACGGCCGATGAAATTGCCCGCGGCTACTTCGTGCCGCAGGCCACCTTCAGCATCACGGCCAGCGCGACGCCGTCGCTCACCAAAATGGTGGCGTTCACCGGAGCGGCCGTGGCCCTGCGCGACGGCCTGGTTTCCGCCACGATCACGGGCAGCCGGAATGACGCCGGCCGGGACCTCGCCGCGCAGCCGTACACGGCAGGGGAGGCCTTGCCCTACAAGTTCGACGTCGCCAACACCAGCCCCCTGGTGGAAAAGGTGGTGCCCACGGCGGGCAACTTCAGCCCCCTCGTGCCTGACGGTCCCGGGAACTGCCGGTACAGCGTGCTGCCTGCGGGCCAGGGCTACACCTGCGCCACGCCACGGCACACCGTCACCGCGGAGGAAGCAGCCCAGGGCTTCTTCATTCCGCAAACCAGCTGGGACGTCAGCGCAGCGGGCCAGAGCACCCGGACCTACGCCGTCAACGGCGGCGAAGTGGACCTGAAAGTGCGCGATGTCAGCCTGGAAGGCACCGTCGCAGCTGTTTGGACCGACAAGGACGGCGACAGGTACGCCTCCGCAGGCGACGTTGTGACGTATTCCTACACCCTGGGCAACGCGGGCAATGTCCCGCTGACCGGGGTGGCTGCCCCGGACGCAGGCATCAGCGAACCGTCGCTCGCAGCCGGCAGCACTGTGACTGCCACCAGGGACTACGTGCTCACCGCAGCTGATATCGCCGCCGGGAAGCTGGACGCAGTACGTTTCAGCGCCACCGGGGACAACGGAACCAAGCGTGCCACCGTTTCCGTGAGCGGCGGCGGAATCCAGCTTGAGCTCCAGCCCGCCCAGCCGGAGACCGAACCCGCCCTGACGGTCCAGGACTTCGACGGCCAGGCGCCGCCGTTCGACCTGAAGACGCAGGACAAGTACAGGAACGGCCAGAAGGTGGTCCTTGAAGGGCTCGGCTACGGGCAGTGGTACTACGTCTACCTCAACAAGCGCAGCCAGCGGATCGGCTGGCTCTTCCCCACCACCGCCAACACCGTGGAGTTCATCCTCCCGGCGGGGGTCCAGAACGGCCGCGATGATGTGGTGGTCCTGGACAAGGACGGCAAGCAGGTCTCCTTCGACCGCCTGCAGGTGACCCCGAAGGGTTAGCCATCAGCCGCGTCACGGACGCAGACAGCCCCGGCGGGAGACCCCGCCGGGGCTGTCTGCGTTGTTCCCACCCCGCTCAGGCGCTGGCCAGGATCGGCGCCGCCAGCCGTCCGTCCCGCATGGTGGCCACGGCGTCCGTCAGCGGCAGGAACTCGGTGTCATGCGTGACCATCACCGTGGCCACCGAGAATTCCGTGGTGACCCGGCGAAGCAGCCGGACAATTGCCTCGCTGCGCTCATGGTCCAGCGCCGCCGTCGGCTCATCCACCAGCAGCACCTTGGGGCTGCCCATCAGCGCGCGGGCGATGTTGACGCGCTGGCGCTGGCCGCCGGAGAGCTGGTGCGGCAGCTTGCGGGCGCTCGCGGAGAGCCCGACGACGTCCAGCAGGCCCGCCGCCCTGTCGCGGGCCGCTTTTGCTGGCCTGCCGCGCAGGTGGTCGGTGATGATGAGCTGCTCGGCGGCCGTCAGGGAGGGGAGCAGATTGGGCTGCTGGAAAATGATGCCGATCTTGCTGCGCCGCAGGGCCGTCAGCTCCTTGTCCTTGAGGCCGGAGGTGTCTGTGCCGTCGATGAGGACCTGCCCTCGGGTGGGCCGGACCAGGGTGGCGGCGGTGGCCAGGAGGCTGGATTTCCCGGAGCCCGAGGGGCCTACGAGCGATACCAGCTGGCCGGCGTGTGCGGTGAGGCTGACCCGGTCCAGGGCGGTGGTGGTTCCGGTGCCGTCGGGGTATTCGAGGGTCACGTCAATGAGATCAAGGGGAGCGGGGGTGGGGGAAGCAGGCATGGGGTTTCCTTTCAGGAAGTGGGGTTTTCAGTTGCCGCCGAGGGCCAGGAGCGCATCCACCCGGGTGGCGCGCCGGACGGCCAGGGCCGCACCGGCAAGGCCCAAGGCGATGATCCCGACGACGGGAAGCACCGTGGTGCCAAGGTTCAGCAGGAAGGGGGCGGCCTGCGCGGCCAGCGACCCGGCAGCAACGCCCACAGCCCCGCCGGAGGCGGCACCTGCCACCAGGACGAGGGCGGCCTGGGCGATGGCGTCGCGGAGGATGTAGGACGCGGGCGCTCCCATGGCCTTGAGTACGGCGATGTCCCGGGTCCGCTGGATGGTCCACACCGTCAGGAACGCCACGATCACCAGCGCTGCGATGCCGTAGAGGAACGCCTGCATGAGGGTCAGCGACCCGTTCTCGCTCTTGTACGATCCCAAAGCCTGGAAGGACCCGGTGCGGGATTCACTCACCGTGCCCGCCGTGGCATTAGCCGCTGGCTCGTCCACGTGGGCACCGTCCGCAAAGGTGACGGCAACCACCGTGGCCAGCTGCCCGCCGTCGGACACGTGCGCCACCCTGGCCCACTGGGGAAGGTCCGTCCACACCACGCTGGTGTGCGAATACCACTGGTCCGGGACCACGGCGGCGACGGCGAGTTCCACGCCGCCGACGCCTACCGTGTCGCCCTGCTTCACGGACAGCGAGTCCGCTACCGAGGCGCCGAGCACCGCCGTCCCGGGCGCCACGGAAGCAGGGGCCAGCGGGCTGCCGGCCGGGACCCCGAAGACGGCGACGTTGGCCGTCCCGGAACCATCAGCGGTCTGCAGCCGGGTCTGCGTGATGCCCAGCGGCTCGGCGGCGGCCACCCCCGGCTGGTCCTTCCAGCGGTCCACCTGCCCGGCGGTCACCGAACTCTCCGTGTACGAGGCCTTGGGAGTGCCAGTACCCGGTGCGCCGAACGCGACGGCGTCAACGGGCCTGGACCCGGCGGCGCCGCCGAGCTTGCCAATGGCGGAGGTGGACTGCTCGGCCAGGCCGGCCGTCAGGCCGGTCAGCATCACCAGCAGCAGGGTGATCAGGGCTACGACGCCGCCCATCATGGCGAACCGGCCTTTGGCGAAGCGGATATCGCGGATTGCCAGGAACACGTTGTTCTTCTCTCAGCAGGAGTGGAATTGAGTAATTCCACTCTCCCGCCGGGCGTTAGCCGGGGCATCGCGGAGACGGTTGATCTCCGGCGGCCATGGGGTGGAGTCCGGAGTCAACCATTTGATTGATCCGCTGCCGGCAGCCCCGGCATAAGCTGGGGGAATGCCCGCCGCGCCCTTACAGACATCCCCGGACAGAACCGGCGGAAGCCCGTCGCGGGGACCGCTGGTCGCCGTGGAGAATGCGTCGTCCGCCGCGATCCTGAAGGTTCTCCGGGTCACCCTGCACACCGGGTTCGCGGTGCTGCTGGGTGTTGCCCTGGTCCGGATCCTGATGGCCGGAGATCCACTGCGCTGGCTCTGGGCGGCGGTGGCGGTGGTCCTCGCCGCGGTGTACCTCGCCGGAACGGTCCTCGAGAAGCGCCACGCCGAGGGCCGGGCCACCCTGGATCCGCGTCGCTTCGCCCTCCTGTGGCTGGTGCTGGTGACGGGGCTGTGGGCCGTCCTGCTGGCCGGCAGTGCCGACTTCGCGTGGCTGGCGTTCCCCATCTTCTTCCTGCACCTTCACCTGCTGCCCCGGCGCACGGCGCTGCTGACCATCACGCTGATGACGGCGGCGGTGATCACCTCCCAGTGGGCAGCAAGCGGTGCCCCCGTTCCGCATGTGGCAGCCGTCGTGGGGCCCGCGCTCGGCGCCATTTTCGCTGTCATCACGGGGCTGGCCTACGCTGCCCTGTACCGCGAGGCCCTGAACCAGCGGCGCGCGGCCGATGAGCTGCACCGGACGCGTGAGGAGCTGGCCCGTTCCCAGCATGAGGCCGGCGTGCTCGCGGAGCGGGAGCGGCTGGCCCGCGAAATCCACGACACCCTGGCCCAGGGACTGTCCAGCATCGTGCTGCTGGGCCGGGCGGCCGAACAGTCCCTCGCGGGCGGCGACTCCGGCGCGGCTGCCTCGCAGCTGGAGCTGGTGCAGCGGACTGCGGCGGAGAACCTGGCCGAGGCCCGCAGCTTTGTCCGCGGCCTGTCCTCGCCGCAGTTGGAGGGCAGCACTCTGGTAGACGCACTGAGACGGTTGTGCGCCGCCACCGAGACAGGTGCCGCAGCGGCGGGGTTGCCGCTGCGCTGCCGGGTGGAGGTGGACGGTGATCCCCTGGACCTGCCCCAGCCGGTCCGGGTCACCTTGCTGCGCGCGGCCCAGGCGAGCCTCGCCAACGTCCGCGAGCACGCGGGGGCGCGCACCGCCGTCGTGACCCTGGCCTTCCTGGGCACGGAGGTGACCATGGACATTTACGACGACGGCGCGGGCTTCGAGCCGGACGCTGCGGCGGCTGCCGTGCGAGGAGACGGTGGCGGGTTCGGGCTGCGCTCTCTGCGGGAACGCGTGGATGCCCTGAACGGCTCGCTGGAGCTGGAATCCGGTCCCGGCGAGGGCACCGTGGTGGCCATCCGGCTGCCGCTGGATGGTGAATTCCGTGAGTGAAGTCCGTGTGCTCCTGGTGGATGACCATCCCGTGGTCCGGGCCGGGCTGCGGGCCATGCTGGCGGGGTTTGAGGGGATCGCCATCGCCGCCGAGGCGTCCGACGGGCGGGCGGCGCTGAAGGAACTGGACCGGCTGTCCGCGCTGGGGGAGCCGCCGGACGTGGTCCTCATGGACCTGCAGATGGGCCAGGGGATGGACGGGGTCACCGCCACCGCCGAGATCCGGAAACTGGCTGCACCGCCGCCGGTGCTGATCCTCACCACGTACGATACCGACGCGGACATCCTCGCTGCCGTGGAGGCCGGCGCCAGCGGCTACATGCTGAAGGATGCCCCGCCCGAACAGCTGCGGCAGGCCGTCCTGCAGGCTGCGGCCGGCGGCACGGCCCTGGCACCGAGGGCGGCCGCGTTGCTGATGGACCGGATCAGCAACCCCGGCACTTCGCTGACCCCGCGGGAGGTGCAGTTGCTGGAACTGCTGGCCACCGGCCTGTCCAACCGGGCCATCGCCAAGCAGGTCTTCATCTCCGAGGCGACCGTGAAGACGCACCTGGTCCACATCTACGGCAAACTCGGCGTGGACAACCGGACCGCGGCCATTGCCGCTGCCACGCAGCGGCGGATCATCCGGCCGCCCGGCGGGAACGGCTGATCGGTTTCTGGTCCGCTGGCGGTTGGGGCAACACGGCCCTGTTGCGCCGCGGCTCCCCGGCCTAGAATCACGGCCATGGCCACCCCACAGCAGCAGCCGCAAGCCGAGACCCTCACCGAAGACGAGTGCTGGCGATACCTGGAATCCGCGTACATTGGCAGGCTGGCGGTGATCAACCGGGCGGTTCCGGAGATCTTCCCTGTTAACTTCGTGCCTGTGGACCGCACCATCCTGTTCCGCACGGCCCCCGGCGCGAAGCTCAACGCCCTGCTCAGCAGCACGCCTGTCGCCTTTGAAACGGACGGGCTGGGCACCTACAGCACGGAGGTGTGGAGCGTGGTGGTCAAGGGCATCCCGGGCCAGGTGCCGGAGGGCGAAGCACCCGTTGAGCTGGCCGACCCGGACCGTGAACCGTGGCTGCCGGGACCCAAGGATCACCTGATCCGCATTACGCCCACCGAAGTCACCGGCCGCAGGTTCCCGGTGCATTCACGGACCCGCTGGTGGCCGCCGCTCGACTTCTCATCGGACTGGACCTGAAAATCCACATGTTGACCAGAGATCCGGGTTGTTAGGGGCACGCCCCCAACCTGTGGAGAGGGGTTCAAACCCCTATCCAGTCGCGAATGGCAGCCTGCACACTTGCGGAATCGTCCCTCAGTGGAGGTCAAGATGCATCGCACGCGCATTTCCTGCTTCCTGGCCGCTATTGTGGCGCTGACTGCCTGCACCGCCACCACCGGAAACGGCCAACGAACCACGCCAGCAGCTCCCCATGGCACACAGGTCGTGTCTGTCGACCCCTGGGCCCACGAATTATTGGATAGCAGGCCGCCAGCTGTGCCGGTTACCCCGTCGGAGGATAACTGGTGCGACCCGTCACGGGTCACCGAAAGATTTGACGCCGACATGTGTGTTTTCAGCGTCCCTGGTGTGGCCCACTACCCAGAAGCGCTGTGCTTCCGCAGCCCGGCGGCATCCGAAGAATATGCTTGCCTCGAGCAAGACCTGAGCTGGAAGATCCTGGACGGGCTCAAAGTCAGGGGAATTGAGCCCTCCAAAAGCCCTGGAGCACTAGGCAGGCCTGTCTACCTGAAGCTGACCGATGGCACCGTGTGCGCAGCGAGCAGCAAATCTGCGATGCCTCCCGTAGGGGACTACCCGTTCCTTGGCTTCTGCAACGACAACACGTTCTACTACGCCCACGTCATATCCCCGCCCCCGCAGGATGGTTCCAACCCGTTCGCTGACGAAACGGATGATGAGGGCCACTGGGTGATTAGAACTTCCGACGGGACTTCAGATCAATTGGCCACCCGAGCCGTAGAGACGGCGTACAAATAGCGCGCCACGGAGGCAGCCGCTTGGAGGGTGTTAGGTCACAACTTTCAGGTTTGGATCTGAGTCCTTTGGTTCCTGGTGTTAGCGAGGTGTGGCCCAACCGTGCAGGACCTCATGGATGTGTCCGTGTTCGGCAGCGGTAACCAGCCTGGCCGCGACCACTGCGACCTTGGTGTTGGTGTTTTGGCTGCGCAAGGCAAGCCGGTCGAAAGCTGAAGACGGGCCGATGTTGAAGTGACCCATGAGGATGCCTTTGGCCTGCTCGATAACGCCGCGGCTGCCGTAGGCGTTGATTAATGCGGCTGCGGCGGCGTGACCGCTTTCGATGGCCATCGCCCGGGTCAGGTCGATCATCAGCCCGTGGATTGTCGATACCTCGCCGGTGCTGTCCCGGTCGGCCTCGGCAACGGTCAGGACGCGGTGTTCCTTACTATTGCTGTCGATGATGCGATGGAAGTTTGATGCCTGCCCACCATCCCGGGACAGGGTGGCAATAAGCTGCCGGGCCGCGTCCCGGTCTTCCGAGTGCTTATGTGCCAAAATCAGGTCCTGCGTGGGCACGACCTCACCCCTGGTGTAACCGTGGATCCGGTACAGGCCATCGGACCACTCGCACTTGCCGGTCCCGAGCGACAGCCGAAACGAGCCGGTCGGGCATACCTCCCCTCCAGGTAGCGGAAAACCGTAAGAGACGCGTTCCTCTGACATCCGGCAGTTCCTTTCAGCAAGCCGCGCCGCCGGCGCGGCCACTATGAGATACCAACGCCGGTTCCATAACGGACACTCCGCGAGCGTCTCCTGGCACCTGGTCCTGCCCTGGCTGCGGCTCCGCCATCCACTGAAAATGTCCAGAAAAAGCATCCACGTTCCCTGAAACGCAAGTGTTTCGCCGCTCTACCAAGGGGGTGGGAGGCCCTTCAATGCTTCAAGCAGAAGAGCGTCCTCAAGTGCGGGAAGGACGATGGCACCGTGGAAAAAGCATCCAGCATCCAGCATCGTCTCATCGGCGCATCCACCTGACGCCCAGTATTCGAGCCAGATATCAAAAACCGTGGCAAGGCCTGTGGAAATCAGGAACCGGGCCCACCGGTGCGGGTACCGTGGATTCATTGTCACCCCTCAGTTCTTGCGGCAGCGGAGCCAATGGCGGCCCCTGCCGGATGCCTCCGGGATCCGGGCTTACGAGCAACCCACTGCACATGGCGCGAAATTGCCAAATGAATCAGGGGCTCCGTTGTCCAGATGCGTGGGCTTACGGGAGGCCCTTTCCCTCCCGGCAGCATTGGCAGGCGGGCGAGGTGCTGGCTGCGCTGCACTGCTGGCTGTCAGACGAGTTTGGGGTAGGTTGCCATGATGTAATCCACGGCCGTGGCGCCTTTCATGCGCAACCCGTTGCCGTGCTGTGTACCGAGTGCTTCCATGGCCGCCCAGAAGTTCGACTCCGTGCCCAGAGGCTGCTGATTGATGAAACACCAACTGGTGTAGAGCCCGAAGAGTTTGTCCGGGTCCATATTCGCGCACGATGACGCGTCAAGGTACGTGGCTTCCCGGAGGAAGGTACTGAACTGCGAATGCGACATGGTGGCGTCCTTCGCTAGGTGCACGGCCCCACCATGTGGCTATAGCGGGAATCTCGGGTGCCCTGCACAAAAAACCCGGGGTGACTTGGTACGCAGACCGGGAGGATAAAGACCGCCGAGCGCAATTGTCTACGGTGTAGACTTTACGCGTAGACCATTACGGCTGCAAGCGTGTGCTGTAGTTGGAAGACGGAAAATTCTGGAGTCTGGTCAGACCGCCGACCACTGGACCCGGACCACCGGCCTCGGTAGCGTGCACCTATGACCATCAAGCTTGAGAACGTGGGCATCGCCGTCCGCGACCTGGAGGAAACCATAGCTTTCTTCTCCGATCTCGGCCTCGCGGTGGTGGGGCGGGATACGGTAAGCGGCGAATGGACCGACACCGCCGTTGGCCTCGACGGCAACCATGCCAAAATTGCCATGCTCCAGACCCCGGACGGCCACGGCCAGCTGGAACTCTTCGAATACATCCACCCGGACGCGATCGAGACGGCCCCCACGCTGCCCAACGAAATCGGCATGCACCGTGTCGCCTTCTCCGTGGACAACATCGACAAAGCCCTGGAGATCGCTGCGAAGCACGGCTGCCACCCGCTGCGCGGCGTGGCCACCTACAAAGACATCTACAAACTCTCCTATGTTCGCGGGCCCAGCGGCATCATCGTCATGCTCGCCGAAGCGCTAAAGAACGGCTGACGACGGCGGGTTGCGGCGTTCCGGAACCCGTTCCCAAGCCGCCGACCGCCGTCGTGCGCCAAAAAGTTGGCGCCGGGCCGGAGCCTTTCGCGGCAGGGGCTGTTAGCGTGGAGGCCCGGCCAATGGAGGAGCAACGATGACCATCAACTCACCCGATTCACTGCCCGACGACGGGGACCAGGCGGCAGAGGAAAAAGCGAAGGGCGACGGCGGGGTCCCCGGCGGCAACGACGGCGTGGGGATCGGCGCGGACGCCGAACCCAACACCTTCGAGCCCGAAGAGGACCCGGACTCGACCAAGGGGCCGGAAACGGACTGAACCGCAGCGTCAGCCCGCGCCCGGGCTCAAATTTCAGTCAAGATTCCCCGCCCGCCGCCCAAATCGGCATTTCCGGAGGTTACCAGCGGGTAGATTTTTAGTTGCTTCCAATTCCCCCAATGCGGAGGCAACAAGGAGGCCCCCGCGCTCGAGCTTCGACTCGCGTGGGGGCCTTCCCACGATCCGCAGCCGATCCTAACAGGTGAGCAGTTACGCTCCTGGCACCGCATGAGACGACATCAGTGGAATGAGCTCCTTCAGCGTCTGAAGTGTCCCGCGTGCTGGGTTGCCTCCCCGTTGGAGGTGAACAGCCTGGAGCCCGGCATTGCGGGCGCCTTCTATATCAACCCGGAAGTTGTCGCCCACGTACAGTGCTTGCGCCGGAGAAACACCCAAGGCCCGGCACGGCTTCAGGAAGGCCTCCGGCATGGGTTTGGGATGGCCGATGGACTCCGAAGTGAAGATTGCGTCCAGCGCCGGCTCAAGCCCGACGTTCCTGATCTTCCCCAGTTGTTGTCCGTGGTTTCCGTTCGAGACCACGGCCGTCAGTACGCCGCCATCGCGAAGCATCTGCAGGCAGGGCCCAGCGTCAGGGAATGCCTGCCAGAACCGCTCGTAGTACTCCAGATACACCGCAAAGAGTTCGTCCAACGCCTCCTCTCCCGCAGGTACGGCATGGCCGGCCAGCGGGAGGAAATGCCGGAGCCGTTCCCGGCGCTGCTCCTGGAACGTCAACTCCTTGGCGAGGAAGCGGTCGTAACTGGCCCGCTCGACCGTGAACCAGGCCTGGGCCAGGTCATCGGAAGCTGCAAGTCCGAGATGCCGCGTGAAGGCATGAAGCCCTGCCTTTGCCGATGCCAGATGGTCGAAGAGGGTATCGTCCAGGTCGAAAAGGACAGCCTTGATGCTCACGGTTCAAGGCTAATGGCGCCGGGCCGCGGTCCCGGCTACCAGGCCAGGTCTTCCTCGCCGAGGGAGCAAAACCGGGGAGACGTCCGGCATTGGGAGTCGACGAGTTCCCGCAGCTGCCGCGCGGCCGTGGCGGGACGCTTCGAGGCATCGGACTGCCCCATGGCTGTGGCGAGCTTGCCTGGGTGCACCGCCCAGCAGCGGACCCGGTCCTGGAGCTCCTGGGCCAGGGAAACGGTGAGCATGTTCTGGGCAGCCTTGGACACTTTGTACGCGTAGCTGGTGGAAAGATCCGCGAAATCGCCATTCGCCTGCGCCGTCACGGAACCCAGCCGGGACGACACATTGACCACGACGGGATCGGGAGCGGCCAGCAGGTTTGGCAGCAGGAATTGCGTCAGCCGCAGCGGGCCGGCCACATTCACATCCACCGCGTTCAGAAGGCCGTCAGCCTCGATGGCACCCAGTTTGCCGCGCGGGGCGCCCTGCGCCGCGTTGTTGACCAGCAGGTCAACGGGCCTCTGGCCCACAGCCGCCGTGAGCGCGGGCGCCGGTTCGGACCGGACGTCGTGTTGGACGGGTACGACGCCGGCCGGCCAGGGTCCGCCCGCAGGTTCAGCGGAAGTGCGGGTCAGGGCGAGGACGTCCCACCCGTGCTCCGCGAGCTCGTGGACGATTGCGAATCCCAGTCCGCGGTTGGCCCCAGTGACCACAGCGAGCCTGCCCACCGGATCAGGCCGGGTCTTTCGAAGTGCCGGAGTGGGCATCGGCGGGCCGGGCCGACGTCACATGGGTGTAGTGCTCCACCACGGGGAACGGCTCGTAGAACCGGTGCAGCAAGGCCCGCCACTGCTGGTATTCGGGAGAGCCGCGGAACCCTTCGGTGTGGTCTTCAAGCGTCTCCCATTCCACCAGCAGCAGGTAAGTGCCGGGGGACTCGATCGACCGCGAGAGCGACAGCGAAATGAAGCCCGGCATGGCCGCGATGATGTGCCGGGCCTGGCCGAAGGCGGCTTCGAACTCCTCTTCCTGGCCGGGGATGACGGGAAGCAGGGCGTGCTCGGTAATCATCCGGCCATTCTGGCAGGTTTCCGGACAATTGCCCTCTTGACCTGCTGTAACGCAAAAGACCCCCGCCCGGAAAACTCCGGACGGGGGTCCTGCTGATCGCTAAAGCCTAGTGCTCCAGGAGGGACACGTCGCGGACGGCACCCTTGTCCGCGGAGGTTGCCATGGCGGCGTAGGCGCGCAGCGCAGCAGAGACGTGGCGCTCCCGGTCCTTGGGCTTGTAGCCGCCGTTGATCAGCAGCTTCTCGCGGCGCTCGGCCAGGAGCTCATCGGAGACCTCCAGCTGCAGGGAGCGCTGGCTGATGTTGATGCTGATGATGTCGCCGTCCTCCACCAGGGCGATGGTTCCGCCGGAGGCAGCCTCGGGCGAGATGTGCCCGATGGACAGGCCGGAGGTGCCGCCGGAGAAGCGGCCGTCCGTGATGAGCGCGCACTTCTTGCCCAGGCCGCGGCCCTTGAGGAACGACGTCGGGTAGAGCATTTCCTGCATGCCGGGACCGCCCTTGGGGCCTTCGTAGCGGATCACCACCACGTCGCCTTCCTTGATCTGCTTGTTCAGGATCTTCTCCACGGCTTCGTCCTGGGATTCGCACACCACGGCAGGGCCGGAGAAGGTCCAGATGGATTCGTCCACGCCGGCGGTCTTCACCACGGCGCCGTCCACCGCCACGTTGCCGCGCAGCACGGCCAGGCCGCCGTCCTTGGAGAAGGCGTGCTCCACCGAGCGAATGCAGCCACCCTCCGCGTCGGTGTCCAGGGAAGTCCACTCATTCGACTGTGAGAACGCGGTGGAGGAACGGACGCCGCCGGGAGCCGCGTGCCACAGGGCCTGCGCCTCTTCGGTGGCCTTGCCGCCGCGGATGTCCCAGTCGTCCAGCCAGCCGTCCAGGTCGGTGGAGTGCACGGAATGGACGTTCTTGTGCAGGAGGCCTCCACGGTTCAGCTCGCCCAGCAGCGCGGGGATGCCGCCGGCACGGTGCACGTCCTCCATGTAATAGGTCATGTTTCCGGCAACGTTCGGGGCCACCTTGGCCAGGCAGGGCACCTGGCGGGACTTGGCATCCATCTCGGCCAGGCCGTATTCCACGCCGGCTTCCTGGGCAGCGGCCAGCAGGTGCAGGATGGTGTTGGTGGAACCGCCCATGGAGATGTCCAGCGCCATGGCGTTGTCAAAGGCTTCGGCGGTGGCGATGTTGCGCGGCAGCACCGAGTCGTCGTCGCCGTCGTAGTAGCGCTTCACGAGCTCGACGACGGTAGCGCCCGCTTTCTCGTACAGCGCCTTTCGTGCGGTGTGGGTCGCGAGCACGGAGCCGTTGCCCGGCAGGGCCAGGCCGATGGCCTCGGCGAGGCAGTTCATGGAGTTGGCCGTGAACATGCCGGAGCAGGAGCCGCACGTGGGGCAGGCGTTTTCTTCGATGAGGTTGATGTCCTCATCGGAGATGGATTCGTCCACCGCATCGGCAATCGCGTTAACCAGGTCAAGGGAGCGGACGGAACCGTCGGTCAGGGTGACGCGGCCGGCCTCCATCGGACCGCCGGAGACGAATACCACCGGGATGTTCAGGCGCAGTGCGGCCATCAGCATGCCCGGGGTGATCTTGTCGCAGTTGGAGATGCACACCAGGGCGTCGGCGCAGTGCGCATTGACCATGTACTCCACCGAGTCGGCGATCAGGTCACGGGACGGCAGCGAGTAGAGCATGCCGGAGTGGCCCATGGCGATGCCGTCATCCACCGCGATGGTGTTGAACTCGCGCGGCACTGCGCCGGCGGCGAGGATCGCGTCGGAGACAATCCGGCCTACGGGGGCGAGGTGGGTGTGGCCGGGGACGAATTCGGTGAAGGAGTTGGCCACGGCGATGATCGGCTTGCCGATATCCGAGTTGGCGACGCCGGACGCGCGCAGCAGTGCGCGGGCTCCGGCCATGTTGCGGCCGTGGGTAACTGTCTTTGAACGTAGTGCAGGCATGATGACCATCCTTCTCTGGCGCCGCCGCAAGAGGAAGACGGCCTTGCTACTAGTAGTGGGAGTACCAGAGTAATAGTATTTGCAGATGCAGAATTCCGGGCGCCGCAAAGAGCTGGGCCTCTTCCTGCGGGCCCGCCGCGACCAGGCCCTCCGGGTGGACTACGGACTCCCGCCCATAGCCCGCAAGCGTGACCGGGGCCTGCGCCGTGAAGAGGTGGCGTTCCTTTCGGGCGTGAGCGTCACCTGGTACACGTGGCTGGAGCAGGGCCGGGACATCAGCCCGTCCCGCCAGGTGCTGGAAGCCGTCAGCAGGGCGCTGCATCTTTCGGACACCGGCCTGGATTATGTGTTGTCGCTCGGCGGATATGCCTCCGCCGGACCGAGCACGACGGCGGCCGCTACAGCGCCTGCCCATCTCCAGCGGCTGCTCGATGCCCTGGACCCTAACCCGTCCTTCGCGCTGTTCCCGGACTGGGGCGTCGCTGGCTGGAACAACGCCTACGCGGCGCTCTTCCCCAACATCGCCACGGTTGCTGCTGCAGACCGCAACCTCCTCTGGCTGGTGTTCACCGATCCCTACGTGCGGGACCTGCTGCCCGACTGGGAGGTGACCAGCAAGAGATTCCTGGCGGAGTTCCGCGCCGAAACGGGCCAGCGGCTGGGGGACGTGGACGTCAAGAACCTCGTGGAACGGCTCAAGGATGCCAGCCCGGAATTCCGGGAAGGGTGGGACCGGTACGACATCCTGGGCTTCGAATCACGCGAGCGGCTGTTCCACCATCCTGCCGTGGGCGTGCTGCAGTTGGAGCACCACCAGCTGTCCCCGTCGGACCGGCCGGACCTGCATCTGGTGGTCTACACGCCGGCGCCCGGGAGCGACGCCGGGAAGCAGATGGCGTCCCTCATTGCCGCTGCCACCTAGCGGAGCGCCCGAACCGGTGCAATTCTGGACGGAGCATCAGCCACCGCAGCCAGGAGCGGCGCCCTGCTGCTCCCGCAAGGCATCACGGCCATGATGCGGAACTGAGGTCCACGCATGAATTCTTCCCCTGCAATCAGCGTTACTCCGATTCGTGTTGCCGACCTGGTGGCCGAGGGCGAGCTGATGCCGGTCTACGTGCATGTCATCGACCACCCCGAGGGCCGCGTACTCGTTGATACCGGCCTGACTGAGCTTCATCCGGCGGTGGCGGACATGGATCCCCGCCTCCATCTCCTGAGCGACCAGGACTTCGACCTGGGCAGCGTGGACATGGTGGTCAACACCCACCTGCATTTCGACCATTGCGGCGGCAACCACCTCTTTGCAGGCAAGCCCATCTATGTGCAGCGCCGTGAACTCGAGGACGCCCGCACCCAGGAGGACTACACCATTCCGGAGTGGGTGGACCCGCCCGGAATCACTTACGTCCCGGTCGACGGGGAGCATGAGCTGCTTCCCGGGATACGGCTGCTTCCCGCCCCGGGCCATACCGCCGGCTCGCAGATCGTGGTCATCGATGGGGGCGGAGTGCCGACCGTGATCGCCGGGGACACGGCCGTGTGGTTTGGCGAACTCGACAACCCCGGTACGGAGGGCCAGCATTTGGTGCGCTCGCTGAACCCGGGCGCGGTGTGGCTGTCGCACACGCACACGCCCTGGAGGCCCGGGGGGCCCGAGAAGGCGTGAGCCCGTCCGGCTGGTTCACCCAAAACAGGACACGGAAATGGCGGCGAAACCGGTATGGTTTCGCCGCCATTTCGTTGACGCCGGTTCAGCGACCCGGGGCCGCCGAAAAGGGATCAGTTCAGGTCGAACCGGTCCAGTTCCATGACCTTGGCCCAGGCGGCCACGAAGTCATGGACGAACTTCTCCTTGGCATCGCCGCTGGCGTAGACCTCCGCCAGCGCGCGGAGCTGCGAGTTGGAGCCGAACACCAGGTCCACGGCGGTGGCCGTCCACTTCACCTCGCCGGTGGAGACATCCGTGATTTCATAGACGTTCTCCTCGTTCTCCGAGGCCTTCCACTTGGTGCCGGGGGAGAGAAGGTTGACGAAGAAGTCGTTCGTCAGGGCCTGCGGCTTGTCGGTGAGGACACCGTGGCCTGAGCCGCCCACGTTGGTGCCGAGCGCGCGCATGCCGCCCACCAAAGCCGTCATCTCCGGTGCGGAGAGGTCCAGCAGGTAGGCCTTGTCCAGCAGCAGGGTTTCGGGCTGCAGCTTCACCCCGGGACGGATGTAGTTCCGGAACCCGTCCGCGCGCGGCTGCAGGTAGCCGAAGGACTCGACGTCCGTCTGTTCCTGCGCCGCGTCCGTGCGGCCCGGACGGAAGGGCACCGTGACGGGGACCCCGGCGTCGGACGCTGCCTTTTCCACCGCGGCGGCCCCGCCGAGGACGATCAGGTCCGCGAGCGAAACCTTCTTGCCGTTGGCCTGGCCGGAGTTGAACTCCTCCTGCACGCGCTCCAGCGTCTGCAGCGCCGTGGAGAGCTGTTCGGGCTCGTTGGCTTCCCAGCTGCGCTGCGGTTCCAGCCGGATCCGGGCACCGTTCGCGCCGCCGCGCCGGTCCGTCTTGCGGTACGTGGCGGCGGACGCCCACGCCGTCCCGGCAAGCTGCGGGACGGTGAGGCCCGAGTCCAGGAGTTTGGCCTTCAGCGCGGCAATGTCCTCCTCGCCGATCAGTTCATGGCCGACGGCGGGAACAGGATCCTGCCACAGCTGCGCCTCCGGAACCCACGGGCCGAGCAGGTGCGGGCCCACCGGGCCCATGTCGCGGTGCAGCAGCTTGTACCAAGCCTTGGCGAACGCCAGCGCGAACTGGTCCGGGTTCTCCAGGAAGCGGCGGGAGATCTTTTCGTACTCCGGGTCCACACGCAGCGACAGGTCCGTGGTGAGCATGGTGGGCCGGTGCTTCTTCTCGGGATCGTGGGCGTCGGGGATGATCTTCTCGGCGTCCTTGGCCACCCACTGCTTGGCGCCGGCGGGACTTTCCACCAGCTCCCACTCGTGCCCGAACAGGATCTCGAAGAACCGGTTGCTCCACTGCGTGGGCACGTCCGTCCAGGTCACTTCCAGGCCGGAGGTGATGGTGTCCGCACCCTTGCCGGACCCGTACGTGCTCAGCCAGCCGAGGCCCTGCGACTCGAGGTCTGCACCCTCCGGCTCCGGGCCCACATGGTCGTCCGCGCTGCCGGCGCCGTGGGTCTTGCCGAAGGTGTGGCCGCCGGCGATCAGCGCCACGGTCTCCTCGTCATTCATGGCCATGCGCTTGAACGTTTCGCGGATGAACGCCGCCGCTGCCAGCGGGTCCGGGTTGCCCATGGGGCCCTCCGGGTTGACGTAGATCAGCCCCATTTCCGTGGCACCCACCTCGTCGGCCATCTGGCCTTCGGCGACGTACCGCTCGTCGCCCAGCCAGGCATCTTCCGGTCCCCAGAAGATCTCCTCCGGCTCCCACACGTCCTCCCGGCCAAAGGCGAACCCGAAGGTCTTGAAGCCCATGGACTCGAGGGCCACGTTGCCGGCGAGGACCAGGAGGTCTGCCCAGGAGAGCTTCTGGCCGTACTTCTGCTTTACCGGCCACAGGAGGCGGCGGGCTTTGTCCAGGTTGGCGTTGTCCGGCCAGCTGTTCAGCGGCGCGAACCGCTGGCCGCCGTCGCCCGCTCCGCCGCGGCCGTCATGGACGCGGTAGGTGCCGGCCGCGTGCCAGCTCATCCGGATCATCAGTCCGCCGTAGTGGCCGAAGTCCGCCGGCCACCAATCCTGGGACGTGGTGAGGACCTCGGTGATGTCCTGCTTGAGCGCCTCGACGTCGAGCTTCTGGAATTCGTCCCGGTAGCTGAAGTCCGGGCCCAGCGGGTTGCCGGCCGGGTGGTTGGCGTGAAGGACGGAAAGATCCAGCTGGTTGGGCCACCAGTCGGCGATGGTCCGCGGCCGGTGCCCCTTGGGCTGGGGTGCGTCGATGGCCGGGTTTTCGCTCTCGCTGCCCTGCGCAGTGGCACTGTCATGCATCACGGGGCAGCCACCCTCGGCCTTCTGGTCTGCACCCTGCGCACTGGCAGGAGTGGGAACCTGAGGATGCTCTGGGGAATCGGTCATGTGCTTCTTCCTTCCGTTGGGCCGAGGCCGCGGTTGGACTCGGGCAGCCGGTGCAACCCTCCCATTGGAACATAGACAGCTGGGCGGATGAGACCCCTAATTTCTTCGGCTTCCGCCGTGCGGGCCGGGCGAACAGGCTCAACGCCGCAGGTACGCAGCAACCACTTTCCGCGCTCCGCGTAACAGTCCCGCCGGAGGTGTTTCACAGCGGGACTCGTGTGGCCTGCGCCGGCACCGTCACGGGGTAGGGCGGAATATCTGCCCGATGCCGGGGCTTGTCGCTAGAGGGTCCCCAGTGGCCCTTTGACCCGGCGCGATGCAGCGCGCGGGCCTCCGCCACAGCGTGAGGCCGTGCTGTCGCGCGGATACACAGCACCTAACAGAAGGAGCACCATGACCATCGGATCAGGAACAGCAGCGGGTAACGGACGGACGGCCCTGGTGGTGGGGGCCACCGGAATCTCAGGTTCCGCCCTGGTGGATACCCTGGTGGGCGAAGGCTGGGCAGTCCTGGCACTGTCCCGCCGGCCCGGACCCGAGCGCGCCGGCGTCAGGTGGCTCTCCGCGGACCTGACCTCGGCCTCCGCGCTGACCGCTGTGCTTGCTCCGGAGAACCCTTCCCATGTCTTCTTCACCGCATGGACGCGGCGCGCCACGGAGGAAGAGAACATCGCCGTGAACGCGGGTATGGTGCGTGACCTGCTTGCGGCGCTGCGGGGCAAGGACGTGGCCCACGTTGCCCTGATGACCGGGCTCAAGCACTATCTGGGACCGTTCGAAGCGTACGCCGCCGGGGAAATGCCGGACACGCCCTTCCATGAGGAGGAACCGCGGCTTCCGGTGAACAACTTCTACTACGCCCAGGAGGACGAACTCTGGGCAGCGGCGGCTGAGCAGGGATTCACCTGGTCAGTGCACCGCGCCCACACCGTGATCGGACACGCGGTGGGCAACGCGATGAACATGGGCCTCACGCTCGCCGCGCAGGCCACCCTGTGCCGGGACAGCGGGCAGCCGTTCGTCTTCCCCGGATCCGAGACCCAGTGGAACGGCCTGACCGATATGACGGATGCCGGCCTGCTCGCCGAGCACATGCTGTGGGCCTCCACTACTACCGGCGCCGCCAATGAAGCCTTCAACATCGTCAACGGCGATGTGTTCCGCTGGCGCTGGATGTGGCCCAAGCTCGCAGCCTATTTTGGTGTGGAGTGGGAGGGGTACCAGGGGGAGCCCCGTCCGCTTGAGCAGGCCATGGCGGGGCGGGAGGACCAGTGGCGGGAACTTGCCGCGCGCCACAACCTGGCAGAACCGGACCTGGGCCGCGTCGCGTCCTGGTGGCACACTGACGGCGACCTGGGGCGGAACATCGAGGTAGTGACGGATATGGGCAAGAGCCGCGACGCCGGCTTCACGGGGTACCGGCGGACGGTGGATGCCTTCACCGACCTGTTTGACCGCTACCGTGCGGACCGCCTGATCCCCTAGTTGGAGCGCTGCCGCCGGGGACCGAGTTAGGGGCCAAAAGCCCTTAGCCAGGCTCATCCGGCAGGCCTAAAATTGCTCCGCTGGGACCCCGCGAAGGTGTTGGAAAGGGTTCGGGATGGGAAATTAGGAAGACGCCGCGGTGGTGCGGCGCGGGTACGAGGCTTTCAATTCAGGGGATGTCCAAACCCTGATGGAGCTGTTTGCGCAGGACGCGGTCTACCACGTGGGCGGCAGCGGCGGGCTGGCGGGCGACAAGAACGGCCAAGAAGAGATCATGGCCTACTTCGGTGAACTGTTCTCCCGGTCGGCAGGCACCACCAAGGTGGAGCTGAAGGATGTCATCGCCGGGGAGCAGCACACGGTCGGCCTGCAGAAAGCGCAGGCACAGCGGAACGGCCAGTCCATGGAGCAGGAGGGCGTCCTGGTGTTCACGCTCAAGGACGGCAAGGTCACGGAGGTCAGCGAGTTCCAGGAGGACACCGCCAAGGCCGCCGATTTCTGGACGTAGGAACGGGCCCCACAAAGCCCCTCACCTGCCGGGGTGTACGCCGTGGGAGAACCTCCGGGTTTTCTCCGGCGGCACCGGCCCAAGTCCCAGTTTCCGGACGTAAACTGACGCTCGCACCACGTTTTGTGGACACTCCGTCAGGTGGGAGCCGCCCATGCTCTGGAAACTGCTTGTTGAATACCTGCGGCCGCACCGCAAGCTGCTGGCCGCCGTCGTGGTCTTCCAGCTGGCGCAGTCCATCGCGTCGCTGTACCTGCCCACGCTGAACGCGGACATCATTGATGAGGGCGTGGCCAAGGGCGACATCACCCACATCCTCAACCTCGGCGCTGTGATGCTGGCCGTCACGCTGCTGCAGATTGTCTGTTCGGTGATTGCCGTGTACTTCGCCGCGAAGGCCGCCATGGGCACGGGCCGGGACCTGCGCGGCGCCATCTTCCAGCGGGTGGGGGAGTTCTCGGAGCAGGAGGTCACCAGGTTCGGGGCGCCCAGCCTGATCACCCGCTCCACCAACGATGTGCAGCAGGTCCAGCAGCTGGTGCTGATGTCCGCCACCATGCTGGTCACCGCCCCCATGCTGAGCATCGGCGGCGTCATCATGGCCATCCGGCAGGACGCACAGCTGTCCTGGCTGATTGCCGTGGCCGTCCCGGTGCTGCTGGTAGCCGTCGGCTTGATTACCGGGCGGATGGTGCCGCTGTTCCGGAAGATGCAGAAGCGGATCGACACCGTGAACCGGGTCCTGCGCGAGCAGCTCACCGGCATCCGGGTGGTCCGGGCGTTCGTCCGCGAGGACATCGAGACGGCGCGCTTTGGCCAGGCGAACGACGACGTCACGGACACCGCGCTGCGGGCCGGGCGTTTGATGGCGCTCGCCTTCCCCGTGGTGATGCTGGTGCTGAACGTCTCCTCCGTGGCGGTCATCTGGTTCGGTGCGTTCCGGATTGAGGACGGGTCCATGCAGGTGGGTACCCTGATCGCGTTCCTGAGCTACCTGATGCAGATCCTGATGTCCGTCATGATGGCCACGTTCATGGCCGTGATGATCCCGCGCGCAGCTGTCTCGGCGGACCGGATCGGCCAGGTGCTGGGGACGGAGTCCAGCGTCCGGCCGCCGGAACGGCCCGTCAGCGCCGCAGGGTTCCCGGGCGGGCGGCGGCGCGGTGAGCTGGAGATGAGCGACGCCGGATTCGCCTACCCGGGTGCCGATCAGCCCGTCCTCACGGGGATCAGCTTTACCGCGCGGGCGGGGCAGACCACGGCGATCATCGGCAGCACCGGCTCGGGCAAGACCACCCTGGTGAACCTGATGCCGCGGCTCTTCGACGTGACCAGCGGCTCGGTCCTGATGGACGGCGTGGATGTGCGGGAGCTGCACCCGGACCTGCTCTGGGGGCACATCGGCCTGGTGCCGCAGCGGCCCTACCTGTTCAGCGGCACGGTCCGCAGCAACCTGCAGTACGGCAAGCCGGACGCCACGGATGACGAATGCTGGACGGCGCTGGAGATTGCCCAGGCACGGGACTTCGTGGAGCGGATGGACGGCGGGCTGGATGCGGCCATCAGCCAGGGCGGCACCAACGTTTCCGGCGGGCAGCGGCAGCGGCTGGCCATCGCCCGGGCCCTGGTGAAGCGGCCCGAACTGTATATATTCGACGATTCGTTCTCATCCCTGGACACCGGCACGGACGCCCGGCTGCGGCAGGCGCTCAAGCGAAGTACGTCAGGTGCCACGCTGGTGATCATCGCCCAGCGCGTGTCCAGCATTGTGGACGCGGACCAGATACTAGTGCTCGACGACGGCAGGATCGTGGGGCGCGGAACGCACAGCGAGCTGCTGGAGACGTCGGAGACGTACCGCGAGATCGTGAACTCCCAGCTGGCGGCGGAGGAGACAGTATGAGCCCGGAACCCACTCCCTCAACCGGCACTAAAGCCGCACCTGCCGCCCCGGCCGCGGGCGCCGCCGTCGTACGCATCCCGCGTCCGGCAGGCGGCCCGGGGCGCGGCGGACCCTTTGGCGGGATGAACATCCCGGCGGAGAAGGCGATGAACTTCTGGCCGTCCGCCCGGCGGCTGCTGGGGAAGCTGCGGCCGGAGCGGGCGTGGCTGCTGGTGGTGCTGGTGACGGCGGTGGCGTCCGTGGCACTCTCGGTGATCGGGCCGCGGCTGCTGGGCGAGGGCACCAACCTGATTTTCGCCGGGGTGGTGTCCAAGCAGCTGCCGGCCGGGGTGACCAAGGAGCAGCTGATGGCGCAGCTGCGGGCGGCGGGGGAGAACCAGAAGGCGGACATGCTCGCGCCGATGGCGCTGACGCCGGGGCAGGGAATCGACTTCGTGGCGCTGGGCAGTGTGCTGACGTGGGGGCTGGTGCTGTATGTGCTGGCGTCGGCGTTCATGTGGGTGCAGGCGTATGTGCTCAACGGGGTGGTGCAGCGGACGGTATACGGGCTGCGCGGGGAGATCGAGGCGAAGATCCACCGGCTGCCGCTGCGGTACTTCGACAGGATCCAGCGCGGTGAGCTGCTGAGCCGGGTCACCAACGATGTGGACAATATTTCGCAGAGCCTGCAGCAGACCATCAGCCAGGCGGTCACGTCCGTGCTGACCGTGGTGGGCGTGCTGGTGATGATGGTGATCCTCTCGCCCACGCTGGCGCTGATCGCCCTGGTGACCATTCCGCTGACGCTGGTGATCACGGCGCTGATTGCCAACCGCTCGCAGAAGCTGTTCGTGGCGCAGTGGAAAAACACAGGCGAGTTAAATGGGCAGATCGAGGAGATCTACACCGGGCATGCGCTAGTGAAGGTTTTCGGCCGGCAGCGCGAGGTGGAGGAGCGGTTCCGGCAGAAGAACGCGGAACTGTATGAGGCGAGCTTCGGGGCGCAGTTCATTTCCGGGCTGATCATGCCGGCCATGACGTTCATCGGGAACCTGGTGTACGTGGGGATCGCCGTGGTGGGCGGGCTGCAGGTGGCTTCCGGGGCGATGCAGCTGGGCGACGTGCAGGCGTTCATCCAGTACTCGCGGCAGTTCACCATGCCGCTGGCGCAGCTGGGGTCCATGGCCAACGTGCTGCAGTCCGGGGTGGCGTCCGCCGAGCGGGTGTTCGAGCTGCTGGATGAGGAGGAGGAATCCGTGGAGCCGGCTGATTCCGACGGGCCGGTGTTCGGGCGGGGGCGGCTGGTGTTCGAGGACGTGTCCTTCTCGTACTCGCCGGAGAAACCGCTGATTTCCGGGTTGTCTCTGGTGGCGGAGCCGGGCCAGACGGTGGCGATTGTGGGCCCCACCGGTGCGGGCAAGACCACGCTGGTGAACCTGATGATGCGGTTCTACGAGCTGGACGCGGGGCGGATAACGCTCGACGGCGTGGACGTCACCTCGGTGCCGCGGCGCGAGCTGCGCTCCCGGCTAGGCATGGTGCTGCAGGATACGTGGCTGTTCGGCGGGACCATCCGGGACAACATCGCGTATGGCCGGCCTGGGGCTTCCTCGGAGGAGGTGCTTGAGGCGGCGAGGGCGACGTATGTGGACCGGTTCGTGCGGTCACTGCCAGACGGGTACGACACGGTCCTGGAGGACGAGGGCTCGAATGTGTCGGCGGGGGAGAAGCAGCTGCTGACCATTGCCCGGGCGTTCCTGGCCCGGCCGTCCGTGCTGATCCTGGACGAGGCGACGTCATCCGTGGACACCCGGACCGAGGTCCTGGTGCAGAAGGCCATGAGTGCCCTGCGGTCCGACCGGACCTCTTTCGTGATCGCGCACCGCCTGTCCACGATCCGCGACGCCGACCTCATCCTGGTGATGGAAGCCGGCCAGATAGTGGAGCAGGGGACGCACGCTTCTTTGTTGGCTGCGGGCGGGGCGTACGCGCGCCTGTATGAGGCGCAGTTCGCGGCTCCGGCGGCGGAGGTTTAAGGTTGGGCTTAGATGCTGCTTGCCAGAAGAAGACGAGGTTCGATATCAGGGAAGGGATTAACGCGTTTCGGTTTATGGATCCGGGGCAGTTGATCGTTCTTTCGGCCGAGACAACGTTCATGAACCATGTTTCGAGAGTAAACGATACTAATTACAGCTCATCTTGAGAAAAGTTGATGCTAGGTTTACATTCAGGTTCCTTTTTAAGAATTAGTTGAGAGAAAAATGTCACTAAGAAAGGTTGAATCCCGATTTTGGTACCCTAACGGGTCGACACACCGCGAAACGGACGGATTTCTTTCCCTTCGGCAAGCGTTCGCTCCTAATCCCTTAGGAGTTCCTCTTGAGGTCCTTACGGAATCCGATTTGGTTGGTAAACGAAACCTCATACTCTTAGGGCCCCCTGGATCCGGCAAGTCGACCTATATCGGCGACAGAGCATTGTTGCCGACTTCCTCCGTAGCGGTCATACATCGCATTAATGCCGCAGCTATAGGAAGTGAAGATAGATTCATTAGGAAGTTGACGGAGGCGCCTTTAGTAGTGGATTGGTTAGCTGGATCTGCTGAGATGTGCCTCATTTTGGATGGTTTTGACGAGGCACAGCAACGAGTTCCGCATCTCGCCTCCATATTCATGGAGGAGGTGGAAGCGTGGCCAGCGGAAAGGCTTTGGCTCCGCATTACCTGTAGAACTGCAGAACTGCCTGCACACCTAAGCGAGTGGGTTAAGGAGCGTCCGGCCTCAGCCGTCTTGGAGATAGCACCCTTTCGTCGCGAGGATGCTGTGCGGGCGACGGCAGATTTGGATGATTCCGAAGGATTCATTGCCGCGTTGGAGGGTCACGGGCTCGCGCCGCTAGCTGCTATGCCATTGTCACTTGATCTGCTTATGAGGAGTTACCAGACCGCGGGCGAGATACCCGTGAGTCGGTCAGAAGCGTATGCAGCGGGCCTCCGTGCAATGTGCGACGAACGGAGTTCTCAGCGTCGCGGAGGCGGACTAGGTTCTCCACCTCCTTCAGAAATTCTTGCTGCCGCTCAGTGCGCCGCCGCATGCATGCTGTTCTCAGGTCGGCAGGGACTTTGGATTGGGCCTGTGGGCGACGTCTTAGAGGGAGACCTTGCCCTAGATGATCTCGTCGTGTTTGTATCCGCTCTCCCTCAGAGTGGAGGTAGGGACCTAGCTGCCAGCAGAGTAGCCGCGCTGGCGAGGACTGCACTCTTCCAAGGGGCAGGAAGCTACCGGCTGGCATGGGCACACGCGACCTTCCCGGAATTTCTAGCCGCAAGATGGTGTATCGATCAAGCACTTGGGGTGCGACAAATTAGGTCTCTTCTGGTTGCCCAGGACGGGAAGATATTCCCGCGTGTGCGGCGAGTGGCTGCGTGGCTTGTTTCAATGCAGCCTGAGGAATTTAAGTGGTTATGTCATCAGGATGCTCAATCAGTGGCCAGCGAGATCGATGTCCCGGATGATGCGTTGCGACGAACAGTGGTAGAAGCACTGATACATGAGGCCGCCAAAGGAACCTTCGTTCGAGAATGGGGTACAACCTTTGAGAACCTCAGGCACTCATCGCTCGCTGACCAGCTTCGCCCAGAGCTGAGGTCCGAAATTGAAGACGTGCGACTGTTGGCGTTGGACTTAGCCGGCCAAGGACATGCCGCAGACCTTGAAGCGGATCTAATAGCAATATCTCTTGATCCAGCGGAGCCCGAGTATGTGCGATACCGATGTATCTTGACCTTGCTCAAAATTGGATGGCAGGGGCCGCATCTCTTGGCTCTACTCGACAACCCGGCGTTGCTCGGAGATGATCCTAAACGGGAGCTACGCGGCGCCATTATTGAAGCCTCTTGGCCTCACAGTTTGTCCACTGCAGATGCGCTCAGGTACATCAACGTAGAGCCGGCTCCATGGTTTTTCGGACACTATTCCCTTATCGTGAGAAAGTTGGCGGACTCCCTTCGCGAAGCGGACCTCGACGCCGCGGCCAGCTGGCTGCAACTGCCAGTGGCCAATAACGAATGGTTCTCTGACCTTCGCGATGCTGCACTGGGCCTCTGCGCTGACAACATGCAGAACGACGCTGCCCGAGATGCCGCCATGGCTTCCATCCGTCTGCGATTGCGAACGTATCAGCCCGCGATTGGGTCACACGCGATGAAGCCTCCTGCGTGGGAAGACTCCCGTAGACATGCGGTTTTATTGGCCTTGGCTATCGAAGCAACAGAAGATGAACTACTCGCCCTCGTCTCGACTCGCGATCAAGACGGTCTGTTAAAGGAATACGACTTTCTCTGGCTCGTTTCCCAAATTGATCAGGCGGAGGGGGCACTGGCGAGAGGGCTGAGCGTTCTCATTGAACATACGTTTAGCCCTGACAAATTTGAGCACGCAAATTGCCTCGCATCTTTGCCAGCTGATCATGTTCTGTTGAAGGGCGCTTTGGCGTACTGGTGCGGCAGCGTAGAACTCACGTCTGCTGCTGCGGACAAGCAGCGAGAAACCTGGTCGCGGTATCGGCGGAGGGCTATCAAGGTGGCGTCTCTTGCTGGTCCCGACGAAGTGAATAGTTGGATCGATTCAAATTTAGATCTTTTCGAGGAGGGAAACTTAGACGCATACGCTCATGCACTCTTACTGACAGCGGCGCTGCCCGGAACGCGGCGCTTACATGAGCCGTTTCAGCCCGATATCACGAAACACGAGCGTTGGGAGCATCTCACAGATTCCACTCGCCGGCGATTGGTCGAAGGGGCAGTTGAATATCTGATGCGGGCGAAGTGCCAACCGGACATCTGGCTCTCAAAGGATTTGCACACTCTTTCCTCGGAGGGCGCTTACCGTGCCTTGATTCTTTTGTCCCGTATGCGCCCTGAGAAACTGGAAGAACTTAGCCCGGAAAGCTGGCTCGAATGGGCGCCGATAATTGTGGCCTGGAGGCCTACGGTAAACGGAGCATCTGCGGCCGACCAAGAGGTGCTGATGCGAAAGGCGCTTCCGCATGCCCGGGGGCTCTTGAAGAGAGCCTTACTTCATATCATTTCTACTGAAGACGCAGCAGGCCGTAGACCCTTCGTCGAAAATGAGTGCGAAGTCCTATGGGGCGTCGATTTGGCTACCGACCTTGCAAGCCTTCTGCAGACGAAGTTGTCAGTCGCGGCCCGTGACGTAGCGGCTATTCTCATGCAGCGTGATCCCGAACTCGGAAGGCCGATCCTCTATCAATGGGTGGAGGAGGGGATTCATGGCGGTTCCGATCGTCTCACTATTGCATTTGAAGTATTGATGGCATGTGATGCCCCGGTTTCTTGGCCAAAAATCTGGGGCGTAATGGCAAGGAACCCCACGGTTGCGGTTGCCTCCGTCCTGGACCTTGCTGACCGGGATCAAGGAGACCTGGGTCTAGATGACAAGCAATTGGGCACTTTTCATGCGTGGATGGAGGAGCAGTTTCCTAGGACGGAAGATGAACACGTCGAGGGGGCTCACACGGTTACTAAAAGGGAGCAGGCTGGCCGCTGGCGAGACCGGCTTTTTGAGATATTGATAGAGCGTGGAACAGCGGAAACCGTCGAGGCACTCTCTAAGTTCGCTGCCGGACACACTGAACAAGGTTGGCGTAAAGCCGGGCTGGCACGCGCACTAAGGGCAAAGAGGGAATCGGAGTGGGAACCGCTCACCATCGGGGCATTAGCTCAATTAGGTCAAGACAAACATTCTAGGATGGCAAGATCAGATCAAGAGTTGAGCAATATCGTCCGCGAGGCCCTGGTCGACATACAGGAACGAATTGTGGGCAATACCCCTGAGTCACATCTTCTTTGGGAAACGCGTGTCATGCGGCCCAAGTCGGAGGATGAGGTCAGTGACTATCTGCTCAACAGGCTTCGAGATCGCTTGGAAACAAAAAGTGTAGTTGTAAACAGAGAAGTCCAGGTGCGCCGAAATTCGAGTAGTGGGATTCCGGAACGGACCGACCTGCTCATAGAGGCCTTCCGGGCCCAGGACTCTCCCATAAGAGTGGTTGTCGAAGTGAAGGGGGCGTGGAGTGTAGAACTTATGAGTGCAATTCCCGAACAGCTCGTGGGCCGCTACCTCAAAGACTATCCTTCGGCGAACGGGGTTTACATTGTCCTTTGGCCGGATGTTGGTTCTTGGTCAGCAAAGGATGGACGGGAGGATAGAACGCGTATGGCTCGTCTGGACCGTCTCGCAATCGAGCTGGATCTATCCGAGCAGGCGGACGAAGCGGCTCGCTCCGGATATCCCGTTCAGGTTGTACACCTTGATATACCCTACCGCAGGCTTACATAACTACACGTAGACAACCAACAAAGTAGAAAGGACAGGAAGTCCACCGTGGATTGCTTGTGCCAGGTGCTTATCGAGGGAACTGCTTTCGTCGGCCGTGTTGGTTATCTGATGGACACCCTCCCTTCCCACGAATTTTTGCCGCTGGGACGGCATCGAGCTTTGGGGGCGCAGCTCGTTTCCGGGCTGATCATGCCGGCCATGACGTTCACCGGGAACTTGGTGTACGTGGGGATCGCGGTGGTGGGTGGCCTGCAGGTGGCGTCCGGGGCGATGCAGCTGGGTGACGTGCAGGCGTTCATCCAGTACTCGCGGCAGTGACGCATCGAGCCTGCCGACGCGATGCTGCAATCGTCGAAGTTGGTGTGGCCTTGGCTTGGGCAGCGGTCGATTTTGGGTTGCTTCCAGCCTCTTCCCCGAATTACCGAGTAATGACGCCCGCGCCGGCCAAAAGGGCCACGGAAATGCCCTGCCCGAACGAGTCTGTCGTCAGGAATTTCCAGATGTCGCGAAGCATCCCACGATGCCGTTCCACCCGTTACCAAAGTCCACATCCGGGTATTGGCACAGCACAAGCCCTCACCCTAGACCAACCAAGGACGCGCAGCAGACTAGGGCGCCATGCAGCCAGGCTGACTGCATGGCGCTAGCTTTCTCCCTTTGGGAGGGGTTCGGTGCGCGTTCCATAATTCGGCCAAGTTGAGGGAATCCTTTGCTTCCTTCATTTTTCTCAGCGCGTTGTCTGAATAGCGCATAAGAGACGTGGAGCCGAAGACAAAGCGGTGGGAATGCACGTCATCGTTGCTGTCGAGATTAAGGTGGCGGCGGACGGCTGTCGCCCGGGTTCGGTCGATGCCGGACTTGTCGGCCAAGTCATAGGGCCCCATGTAAAATTTCTTCTCCAGATCAACCGTTCGGATGGCGGAAGGTTCGACGTCGCTACCAGCGGATACATAAGTTACCGGCAAACCGCCGGTCCTAACCAGCTTTACTTCGACGGTGAGCCCTTGACCGGAGACATTTGATCCCACGGTGCTCAGCTTCGGGAAGACCTGAGTGCGAGGTCTACCAGCGCGGACGCCCCTTTCCACACGGCGGACATCGGCTTCTCGAATCTCGGCTGCATCTGGATCCGTATGCGACTCCATGGCCAGCAGGGCACGGATGCGAGAATGAGCTTCGGCCTTTCCCCGCCGGTTGGGATGCAGAAGTTCTTCAATGCGCTTGTACTCACGGTCGACCAAAATCTGAAAGTCCTGGGGAGGCTCAGCACTGATGGGGAGCACCCGTGCTGGTAGATGATCTCCGAGCCGTTCACCGAACACCTTGTGCAGCAACTCGTCATAGAGTGTGATGGCTGCGCGGACGTGCAAGTACATTAGGCCCTCGTCCACAGTGGCATACCAGTGCTGTTCGGCATCACGCCACGCATCGATGACGCGCATGGTTCCCGCATCTCCGTCGGACACTTTGATTCCCGGTGTCTCTTGGCATTTTCGGATCGCTGCTTCAAACGATATGGATTTCTCGGAGCGCTTGTCGAACACTGTTACCTTGGCGGAATCTAAGGATGCCTTGAGCAGCATCTCAAAGGCGTGCTGCAGATTGAGCAGAACTGCAGTTGTCCGGCCATCCGTGCCGAGGGAGTTAAAGGCGGTGACAGCAGCGCGAAGCGATGAAAGTGACTTCCGCTTCAGCTCCCTAACATTTGCAGACATCCGGGCCATACCAGTCTCCATGATCGTGAAGTTCGGCTATGCCAAGACCCTAGCTTGAGCACCACTCCAACGAAGATTTGTTCGCTAATGGCTGCATCAGTGTAGGAGACTCAGTTAACGCTCCGGTCGCGCAGGTTGAGGGACCGGTGGCCAGGCGGTTAGAAAGGCCATGAATGATATCGCCTGGTGCAGGTCGATAATAAAATGTAGCCTAAAGCCCGTGTACTTTTTGCACGGGCACCTCCCGTCCTGCAATAAGGAGTGACGCCTAACTTTCAATTTGCCATTTTCGCATTATCGGCAACAAACGCCGGTTTCTCTTCTTGGGTATGCAATGATTGATCAACGCGCCTACAAACCGTGGACAGGACTGGTACGAAAGTCAGGTCTCAAAGTCAGAGGGACGCACGTGATTTGCGGATGCAACAAATTCGATCAACTTCATGATGGCCTGCTCCAAGTCGTAGAGCCATTCGTGCGACTCCTGCCAAATGCTCGTAACAGCCTCAGCGACGTCTGACTTCCTAAATTTTTCGGGGGTACCGGTGTGCTCGCTATTTTTGAGTGGGTTTATATACTGACCGCCGTCCCAAGTGCTGGTTGCATTTGGATACAGATCCACCAGTGCTTTGGACAGGAGATCTCGGGGTATGTAGTTCTCAATCGTGTACCCAGCCGTAACCCATGTATGACTATCAGCGTCTTTGGCTAGTTCCTCGATCACACGCAACTTGGTTTCCCCCAAGCTCTTGTTGGACTCAGTCTTGTCCGAGTCCATTACCACAGCCATGTACCTGTTGAGGCGCCGGAGCGAAATGAATTGATCTGCATCGGCTCTGGGGTCATTCGCCGACAGATGGCTGAGCACAGACCCTCCATAGAACATGATGGTGTAATGAACGCCTTCGATGCATCTTGGCGCTCTGAGTTCTATCCACCGACGAATGTAGAAGCGATCAGATGGCCCTTCAACCCAGATAACACAATTCGCTTGAACTATATCCGAGGCTCTGTATCCAAGTTTGGCGCTGACCTGAGCCAGTTCCGTAGGTGTTACTGCAGGCGCGACTGAGGAACCGGTGTTTTCTAGGGAAACGTGCGAGATAGAAGCAAGCTCAGTATCCAACATATGGGCAGAGTGGGTTGCAATCAGATAATGATTGTTTGTATTAAACTTCAGGTACCGGATTAGTCTACGTTGCAGGACGGGGTGTAGGTGCACTTCAGGCTCTTCGATGCACACAAGTTTCTTTTCGATTACCGTGGCCGCCGCAGCCAAGATGATAACCTCGTGAATTCCGGTGCCCAGGTTTTCAAGAGGTAATACTCGTCCTTGACTCCTAACGAGAATCTGATCATGGGTGTAAGGAATGTGGATTGTAGCACTCGGGTCCTCGAGGACGTTTCGCAGAAAGTTGTTGATTTCTTGAAACTTCCGCAGTTTAGCCTCATCTTGATTGGAGGGGCTCTGAAGTTCAGCCAATTTGATAATGAGATTAGCTCCGCTGTGAGAAGCTGTTTCGGATTCGCTCTGCCGAATTCGACGATTTCCTTCAATGAGTTCGACAGTCGGCAGGTAGTTGGGAATTGCTAGGGCGTGCAGCAAGGAGGTGACCGGGGTTTGCTCACCGAAGCCCATGCGAGTCTTGTAGCCACCGGTCTCCCAAAGACGGTGCAGATCAATACGAACGGTGCGACCTAGTTCGCCGCTCGTTTCATATTGGCCGGCAGCCGTTTCGTGTTCAGAGGAGAGTCGTAAGGACAGGTCATAATTGAGCCACGCAAGGTCCGAGCCCGGGCGGCGGAAAGCGGGGCGACTCAAGAGGTGAATGAGGGCTTCGATGTCATTGCCTTCACTTCTGTTCGTGTCATCGAAAGTTGACAGGAGCAACGCAGCTGTCTGTTCATCAGCGCGTAGCCCGAGTGAGACAGTAGAAGGAGATATAGACGCCTGGCCAATAGGAAGATCTAAGCTGCCAGCTGCATTCCACTCTTCTAGGAACTGCTCCCTGCGTGCGCTGAACATTCCGTGTGCGAACCTTAAGATATTGGACTTTCCACTATTGTTAGGTCCTGCAACCAAGTGCACCTTGGACATGGGCCCTATAAGCTGAGGCTCTTCACTCCAGAAACTCCGGTATCCACTAAAGCCAAATCCAGCGATTACGTTCGTTCGTTCCATGCGTCTTCGCTTTCTTGGTTGTGTGAAGGTCATCGCGAGGCGAACAGCTGGCCCTCCCTTACCCCAATACCTTTTGTCAATATTCTTAGTTTAGTGAGGTAACCGGGTCCTCGGAAAACGAATCATTGGGATGAGCGTCATGACTCCGTCCGAATGGCACCTCCGGGGGAGTGGCTGGATGCACTGGGCACCTAAAGGCTGACAGGGCAGACCCCTGGGCAAACGCTCCAACAGGCACTCAGAACCTGGCATCCCTGCGGCGGGTCATCGGTGAGTGAACCACACGAAGCTATAGTCCGACGCCCACCACCAGCCGCCGTCGTAGTACACGGACACACAGCGCAACGTGTCAGCCCCCACACGTAACCTGTTGAGATGCCCCGTTTTGCGCTCGACATAGACTCCGTCGCCCGTCCCGTCCGCGCGCAGGCGCTCCTGGATGCGGTCAACCAGAGGGTCGTCATTGCCGACGGGGCCATGGGCACCATGCTGCAGGGCCGGGACCTGTCGCTCGAGGATGACTTCCAGGGCCTCGAAGGCTGCAACGAGATCCTCAACGACACCCGGCCGGACGTCCTCGCGGACATCCACGACGCCTACTTCGCCGCCGGCATCGACGCCGTAGAAACCAACACCTTTGGCGCCAACTGGTCCAACCTCTCCGATTACGGCATCGATGACCGCATCGAAGAGCTGGCACAAAAGGGCGCAAAAATAGCCCGTGAGCGTGCCGAAGCGGCAGAAGAAGCCGACGGCCGCATGCGCTGGGTCCTGGGGTCCATGGGCCCGGGCACCAAGCTCCCCAGCCTGGGCCACACCACCTACGAACACCTCAAACAGACCTTCGCCCTCCAGGCCGAAGGCCTCATCGACGGCGGCGCGGACGCGTTCCTCATCGAAACCAGCCAGGACCTCCTGCAGACCAAAGCCGCGGTCAACGGCTGCAAGCAGGCCATCGTCTCCAGGGGAATCCGCCTCCCCATCTTCGTGGAGGTGACGGTGGAGACCACCGGAACCATGCTCATGGGCTCCGAAATCGGCGCCGCACTCACCGCCCTGGAACCGCTCGGCGTGGACGCCATCGGCCTGAACTGCGCCACCGGCCCGGACGAAATGAGCGAGCACCTCCGCCACCTCTCCAAGCAGTCCACCGTCGCCATCGCGTGCATGCCCAACGCCGGCCTGCCCGTCCTCGGCCCCAACGGCGCGCACTACCCCCTCACGCCCGGCGAACTCGCCACGGCCCACGAGCAGTTCGTCCGCGAATTCGGCCTCGGCCTGGTGGGCGGCTGCTGCGGTACGACGCCGGAGCACCTGGCCGCCGTCGTCGAACGTCTTGCGCCCTTCCGCCAACAGGCCGTGCCCGCCAAGGCGGCAACGGAGCCGGCCCGCACGCCCACCGAGCGTGAGGCCGGCATTGCTTCCCTCTACCACCACGTGAACTTCGATCAGGAGTCCGCCTACCTGGCCATCGGTGAGCGCACCAACGCCAACGGCTCCAAGGCGTTCCGCCAGGCGATGCTCGAAGAGCGCTGGGACGACTGCGTGGACATCGCCCGGGAGCAGGTCCGCGTGGGTGCGCACCTGCTGGACGTCTGCATCGACTATGTAGGGCGCGACGGCGTCGCGGACATCAAGGAGATCGTCTCCCGTTTCGCGTCGGCCTCCACCCTCCCGCTGGTCATCGACTCCACGGAACCGCCCGTCCTACAGGCCGGACTCGAGCACATCGGCGGACGCCCGGTGGTCAACTCCGTCAACTACGAGGACGGCGACGGTCCCAACAGCCGCTTCGCCCGCATCATGCCGCTGGTCAAGGAACACGGCACCGCCGTGATTGCCCTGACCATCGACGAACAGGGCCAGGCCCGCACCACCGACGGCAAGGTGGCCATCGCCTCCCGCCTGGTGGACTCCCTGGTGGGCGACTGGGGCATGCGCGTCGAGGACATCATCGTGGACGCCCTTACCTTCCCCGTGGCCACCGGCCAGGAGGAAACCCGCCGCGACGGCATCGAAACCATCGAGGCCATCCGCCAGATCACCACCAAGTACCCCGGCATCAACACCACGCTTGGCGTCTCCAACGTCTCCTTCGGCCTGAACCCGGCCGCGCGCATGGTGCTCAACTCCGTGTTCCTGCACGAAGCCGTCCAAGCCGGCCTCACCAGCGGCATCATCGACGCCGCCAAGATCGTCCCGCTCGCCTCCCTCCCGGAGGAACAGCGCAAGGTGGCCCTGGACCTCGTCTACGACCGCCGAGAATACGACGCCGACGGGAACATCACGTACGATCCGCTGGCCATCATGCTGGACCTGTTCGCCGGCGTCGACACCGCAGCGCTTAAGGACCAGCGCGCCGCGGAACTCGCCGCCCTGCCCACCGGCGAACGCCTGCAGCGCCGCATCATCGACGGCGAGGGCAAGGGCCTGGAATCGGATCTGGACCTGGCCCGCAGCGAAGGCATGTCCCCGCTGTCCATCATCAATGACCAGCTCCTTGAGGGCATGAAGGTGGTGGGTGAGCGGTTCGGCGCCGGCGAGATGCAGCTGCCCTTCGTGCTGCAGTCCGCCGAGGTCATGAAAAACGCGGTGGCCCTGCTGGAACCGCACATGGAGAAGTCGGACTCCTCCGGCAAGGGAACCATGGTGATCGCTACCGTCCGCGGCGACGTGCACGATATCGGCAAGAACCTGGTGGACATCATCCTCACCAACAACGGCTACAACGTCATCAACATCGGCATCAAGCAGGGCATCGCCGAGATCATCGCCGCCGCCGAGGAACACGACGCGGACGTGATCGGCATGTCCGGGCTGCTGGTGAAGTCCACCGTGGTGATGAAGGACAACCTCGCCGAGCTGCAGACCCGCGGCCTGGCGAAGAAATGGCCCATCATCCTGGGCGGCGCAGCCCTCACCCGCGCCTACGTGGAGCAGGACCTCGCCGAGCAGTTCGAAGGCACCGTCCGCTACGCCAAGGACGCCTTCGAGGGCCTGGCCCTGATGGAACCGCTGGTCCGCGTGGCCCGCGGCGAGGACCCGGACACCGTCGGCCTGCCGCCGCTGAAGAAGCGCATCCACCAGGGCGGACCCAGGTTCACCGTGACCGAGCCCGAGGCAATGCCCGGCCGGTCCGACGTCGCAACTGACAATGCGGTGCCCGCGCCGCCGTTCTGGGGCACCCGCATTGTGCGCGGCGTGGCCCTGAACGACTACGCCAGTTTCCTCGACGAACGCGCCACCTTCATGGGCCAATGGGGCCTCAAGCCCGGCCGCGGCGAGGACGGCGCCTCCTACGAGGAACTGGTGGAACGCGAGGGCCGGCCGCGCCTGCGCTACTGGCTGGACCGCATCCTCGGCGAGGGCATGCTGGACGCCTCGGTGGCGTACGGCTACTTCCCGGTGGTTACCGAAGGCGAGGACGTGGTGGTGCTCCACCACGGCGAAGACCGCGACGGCGTCCTGGGCACCTCGGGCCTGCTCGCCCCGGACGGCGGTTCAAGCGGCCCCATCGGCACCGAGCGGCTGCGCTTCAACTTCCCGCGCCAGCGCCGCGATCGGCACCTCTGCCTGGCCGACTTTGTGCGGTCCCGCGACTCGGGCCAGATCGACGTGCTGCCGGTACAGCTCGTCACCGCCGGCTCGAAGATCGAGGAGTTCACCTCCAAGATGTTCGCCGCCAACCAGTACCGCGACTACTACGAGCTCAACGGGCTGGTCATGCAGCTCACCGAGTCCCTGGCCGAGTTCTGGCACTCCCGGATCCGCAAGGAGCTGGGCTTCGCCGCAGAGGAACCCAAGGACAAGGCCGGCCTGTTCAAGCTGGACTACCGGGGCGCCCGTTTCTCGCTGGGCTACCCCGCCTGCCCGGACATGGAGGACCGCCGCAAGGTGGTGGAACTCCTCAAGCCCGAGCGGATGGGAGTGATCCTCAGCGACGAGCTGATGCTGCACCCGGAACAGTCCACCGACGCGTTCGTGTTCCACCACCCGGAGGCCAAGTACTTCAAGGTGTGACGGCCGGCTGCGGCTGTCACGGGCGGGTGTCGAGGTACTGCAGAATCGCCTGGGCCGTTTCCTCCGGAGCGCTGACGTGGGGGCAGTGCCCGGTGGCCTGAAGCTGCACCAGGGTGCTGTGTTCCAGATTCTTGTGCAGGTAGGCGCCCACTTCCGGCGGGGCAAGCCGATCGTCCGAGCACTGCAGAATCAGGCAGTTGGTGTGCACCTTTTTCAGTTCAGGCCGGGTATCGGAGAAGAACGTTACCCCTGCGAAATGCCGTGCGATGGTCGGATCTGTCCGGCAGAAGCTGGCCCGCAGGTCCTCCGCCAAGTCCGGCTCCTGCGGGTTGCCCATGACCATGGGCGCCAGGGCTGCGGCCCAGGCGAAATAGTTGCTGTCCAGGGATGCCAGCAGGCCCTCGATGTCTTCCCGCGAGAACCCGCCCACGTAACCGTCGTACGGGTCATCCGTATGACGCGGCGAAGGGGCGAGCAGGACCAGGCGGGAGAAGCGGTTGGAGTCCTGTACTGCGGCGGACACGGCGATCATCGTGCTGACACTGTGGCCCACCAGGATGACGTCCTCCAGTTCAAGGGCGGCGCAGATCTCCAGCAGGTCCGAGGCGTACCCGCTGAGGGACCCGTACTTCTCCCAGTCATAGGCGCTGATATCCGAGTGTCCTGCACCCACATGGTCGAAAAGCACCAGCCGGTAATCATCAGCGAAATGGGGCAGCAGCTTCCGCCACATCGCCTGGTCGCAGCCAAAACCGTGGGCAAACATCATCACGGGCCCATCATCCCGCCCGGATATGGTCACGTTGTTCCGGCCGATTACCGCAGCAACTGCGTCGATCACATTCTCACTGACCCTCCGTCGGGTGGCGTCCAATCCCAGACTATCCACGGGAAACAACGAATCCTAAGGATCCTCCCACTATGACCGTCAAGGCTGTGCCGATCCAGCCCGTTACGTACTTACGCCTTCCAACAACCCGGAGGCCAAGTACTTCATGATGTGAGTTGGTGCCCGTTTCCGCTGCTCAGAGGGCCTAAGCTTCCCGTATGGGAATTATCATCACATTGCTTATCATCTGGCTTGTCCTCTCCGTCCTCGGATTCGTGGTGAAGGGACTGCTGTGGCTGGCCATCATCGGCCTGGTCCTGTTCGTCGCCACGGCCGTTTGGGGCTGGCTGAAACGGAAAACCAACGCCTGACCTGAAGCGTCAGAGTTACAAAAGCGGACGACGGCGGGTGCCCACCCGCCGTCGTCCGCTTTTTTTGTGCGCGCTGCAGCTTTTTCCCAAGCTGCCGACGCTGCCCTGGCGTAGCTGTGATTCCCGAGAACGGCAGTCCTAGCTGCAGGGTTGGGGCTTGCCGTGAGGCAAGGAAGTTCCGGCTATGCGCCAAGCTGCTCCATCCCACACGATGGTGTAAGTGATTCGCCAATTGGAACAGGTTTGTCCATCGACTCCATGTCCGGCGTCCTGTCGTGTCTGCAAAAGAACGTTGGCTTCCAGGGAATCTCCTGCTCCTGTCACGTTGACTACCTCGAGCTTCGTCCAGTAAGACGAGCCGAGTCCTTCACTCCACTTTGCCTCGCCGCCGAAACTTGCCCCCAACTCCGGCGTGAATTGTTTGAAAGCTGCAGAGTAAGCGCCGCGGTTGATGCCTTGGCCGTGCAGTAACAAGGCCTGGCCGATGTTGTTGGCCTGATCATGGTTCGAGCTGACTTTCATGGGGAATATCCCGGAATTTGGCGCAGGGGCCTCCCCGCAATCAACGGGTGCCATCGGCACTCCCCGTTTTTGCCATTCTGATACCGCTTCAGTAACTCTGGGTGCGGTGACTGCGTAGGCCATGCCTTCCGAGTCCTTCCGGGTCGCGCTAACCACTCCGGTGACTTTCCCTTCCAGGTTGAGCAGAGGTCCACCGCTGTTTCCTGGATTGATTGCGGTGTCAGTTTGCAGCATGTTGCCGATAACTCCGCTCCCGAAGTTGATATCGCGGTTCAGCCCGCTTACAACACCCCTGGTAAGGGTTAGCGACTCTCTCTGGGGAAAGCCGAGGGCGGCAACTTCGGTTCCAATTGGTGGCTCCGAGGATTGAAACTGGAACTGATGGCCTGCCGCTTTAGACTCCAGGCGAACTAGTGCCAGGTCTGCAAGTTCATTGAACCCCAAGATCACGCCGCCTACCGAGGTGCCGCCAAAGTCGATGCTGATGGCTGCAGCATCGTCGACGACGTGGGCCGCAGTGACCACAAGATCGGGAGCGACCAGAAAGCCGGTGCCGGTGGAGTTCACGGCGCAGCCTGTGACGCTCAGTTGTCCCACCCCGGACTGCACCTCGGCCACCACTTCCGGCCAGGATGCCGTCGCCGCCCGCTCCGATGACGTGGGCGGTGCGGTCGTGGGCGAAGGACTGGGGGCGGGGCTGGTTGGTGACGGTTGTTGCGTCACTGTGGCAGATGGTGTTGGTGAACTTTCTCGAGGCGGTGTCGCGACAGGCGCGCTACATCCGGCGAGCAACAGCACGGACAGGGAAACAGCAGTGATATTTGGAAGAATTGCCGGAGCTAGAAGCTTTCTGGTCCTCATTGAATTTGGTCCTAACGCTCGGCCTGCAGCCGCGGAAGACGACTACCTAAAAGCTAATCCGTGCAATGAACAATTTCCGTAGCAAGACCCCCCTATTTTTCTGAAGCGTGAATAGGGGGTTTTGTTTGACGTCCCGGGCGCGGTCTTTCGAAATCCCGCCGGAGACCGGCTTTACCCGGCGCAGCGTCGCGGGGATGGCGCGATCCACCACGATGGTGCCGACGACGGTGGTGACGGTGCGCAGCGTGTCCCACCCAGCGCACTTTCAAGAAGGCCTCCACGGGCGGGAGTAATAAATAGACAACCCTTGACTGTTGCTACTGTGGGAAATATGTTGTTGTGTGATCAACGTTGATCTGCATTGAAGTGAAGCCCTTGCGCGATCTTGGCGCTATCCCCTGAATGGAGACAACATGGAACGCGATCTTGCAGACAACTCGCTGGAGAAGGTGAGCCCGGAGCGCCTGCGGAAAGTGGTGCGGGCGTCCTTTGCGGGGACCGTAGTGGAGTGGTTCGACTTCGCGATTTACGGCTATATGGCCACCCATATTGCTGCTACCTTCTTCTCATCCAAGGATCCAGTCACGGGCCTGCTGGAGACTTTCGCCGTGTTTGCTGTGGCATTCGCGCTACGTCCCCTGGGTGGCATCTTCTTCGGACGCCTGGGCGATCGCCTTGGACGCAAGAAGATCCTGGTGCTGACCGTCCTGCTCATGTCCGGGTCGACGGCCGCAATCGGCCTCATCCCAAGCCAGGAGACGATCGGTATCTGGGCTGCCGTCCTGCTTGTGCTCGCCCGGTGTTTGCAGGGCTTCTCCGCCGGCGGAGAATACGCGGGTGCCACCATCTATGTTGTCGAGCACAGCCCCGACAACCACAGGGCCCGGTACTCGTCCGCCATGTCGGCGGCGACGTTCTCGTCGTTCGCACTCGCCGCCGGACTCGGGGCGCTGCTCAGTTTCTTCCTGCCGGCCGCGGCCATGGGTGACTGGGGCTGGCGCGTGCTCTTCCTGCTGTCGGTGCCGATGGGCCTGATCGCGTTCTACATCCGCGCCAAGCTCCACGAATCCCCTGAGTTCCAGGCGATGCTCGATGACACCGCCTCGCGTCCCGCCCCGTCCCTGGGGGACGTTTTCCGCACCCAGTGGCCGGCGATGCTGCGCCTGGGCGGATTCGTAATGCTCACGGGACTCTCCTTCTACATTTACTCCACCTACATGTCCACCTTCCTGATCAAAGTGGTGGGCCTGCCCCAGCACCTCGCCCTGTTCTCGAGCTTGATCTCGCTGACCCTCGCGACGGCGCTGGCCCCGTTCATGGGCCGTGTCTCGGACCGGATTGGACGCCGCCGCACTATGCAGACCGCAGCCGGTCTCCTCGCCATTCTCACGATCCCGGCGTACATGATCGCCGAGCAGGGAGCGTTTGCAACCGCCGTTGCCAGCCAGTTGCTCATAGGTGTCGGTGCAGTAACCGCTAACGTGGTGACCTCGGTTCTGATGTCGGAAATGTTCTCCACCGATGTGCGGTTCGCAGCGTCGGGCACCTGCTACAACATCACGTACGCGGTGTTCGGTGGTACCGCACCGTTCCTGGCAACATGGCTTGTGGCGGCAACCGGATACTCGCTTGCTCCCGCCATCTATGTTGCAGCTATCGCCGTTGTATCGTTCCTCGTGGCCACCTTCCTCATTCCTGAGACCGCAGGACGGCCCTTGCGCCGGTACCACGACGACCCAATGCCGGCAGCACGCGTGGGCTCAGCAGCATCAGAATCACTGCCCCGGGCCTAAGAGCTCCGAGCCTAAACGGAGCAAGTAAACCGGCCACTGCCCGGACCTGAAGAGGTCCGGGCAGCGGCCGTTCGCTTTGGTGACCCATAAGGGCCTGGTGGGCAGCCTTGAACCCGAGGATCATTTTGGTTGAAGCGAACGACGACGGTACTCGCCGGAGTGGCAATATTGAGTTCCGTTGGGGCTGGTCAGACGTCCCGTGGCGCTCTCTAGATGTCGGCGCCAGCCAACGCCAGGACAACCATCGCGGCGCCTAGGAGGACGAATCCGGCACCCACTATTGCAGTCATCCACGGGTTTGCCTGCGCGGCAACTTTGTCGCCCGCCTTGCCGAAGGTGGCTCGCTGGGCATCAGCCATGAACTTGGTCAAGGATGACCGGTTGATAATCATCAGGACGCCGACAATCACTCCGACGCCTCCGGCTACTCCCATGAAGATTTGTTCCATAGATCTACTTCCCCCCCTTTGAACGTTCTTGCTTGGCAGCCGAGATCCATCAGCGCAGCCTCGATACGTACCGACCCTACGCGGAAATCAAGGGAGTGATTCACGTGGGGCCGGCCCCCCGGTTCAGGGCCCGCTGACAAAAAAGATCCGCACGGCGAAAACTCCCTGGCAGCCAGGAAGTTTCCGCCGTGCGGATGCTGTTTGTAGCGCGGGGTTTGGCCTTGTCAGTCCGCTCGGACCGTGCTGGGGTCGATGTTCCGGGCTGCGAATATCAGGATGCCGGAGGCCAGGATCGGCAGGACGCCCCACCAAAAGGTGGCGTTGATCCAACCGGCTCCGGCTGAGAGTGCGGCGGTGATCAGCAGGCCGCCGAGGATCGCTCCGACTTGGCCGGAGGCGTTGATGATGGAACTGCCCGTGGCACGGGTGTGGACGGGGTAGCTCTCACCGGTGAAGAACAGCAGGGCGGAGAAGGGGCCGATAAGGAAGAACAGCCCTGCGCTGTACAGCCCGATGATGAGCGGGAAGTTCCCGTTCGGTGCCTGGAGCATGGTGAAGAAGGAGACGGCACACAGGATCCAGCCGATCCCGATGGCGTTGCGGCGCCCGATCCTGTCACCGAGCCAGCCGTGGAACAGGTAGCCGGCGAAGGCGGTGGCATTGGAGATGATGAGGATCAGCAGTGCGTTGTCGAACTCGACGTTCTTGCCGTCCGGAGCCGTCAGCAGGGAGGTACCAAGTATGGCAAATGCAAGGACGCCAAGCCAGTTCAGAAGGAACGCCCCGCCGATCGTCACGGTGGACCGCAGCGATTCCCCGCGGAAGACCGAGACGAGTGGGCTGGCCTTCTCCGAAACATCGATACCGTACTTCTCGCCGAGCTGCTGCGCCTCTTCCACCCGGCCGTCCTTGATCATCTTGTCGATCTGGTGACGGTGGCCAAACTGGGGACTCTCCTTGAGCCAGCGTCCGGCGAGCACGATGAAGACGGCCGGAATGGCGGCCACGGCGAAGCAGAGCGCCCACCCGCCAACCGGGAACAGCAGGTAGACGGAGCCGGCGGCCAGGACGGACCCCACCGGCCAGCCGGACTGGACGAGTGAGTAGACGAGACCGCGACGGCGGGCCTTGGCAGGATCGCTCTGGTGGGCAAACATCTCGTTGAGGTACGCCGCGTTGATGGCCTGTTCGGCGTAGCCGAGGCCGGCCAGTGACCGCACGAGGACAAGGAAGACCAGTCCAAGGCCGGCAGCCAGGCCCACAACCCAGCCAACAGTGGCGGTCAACAGTGATGCCACGGCGGCACCGACGACGGCGATCAGGATGCCTTTCCGGCGACCGATCCTGTCGACGATCGGGCCGATCCCGAAGGCCACGAGTGCAGTTCCTGCAGTCACCCAGGTGTTGATCCCCGTGGACTGTGCTGCGGTCCAGCCGAGGTCTGTGGCCAGCATCGGTAGGAGGTTTCCGAACAGGACGAAGTCATAGACCGCGAAGGTCCAGGCGAAGAAGCAAATCCAGGTGGCAAGCCGGACGTCCTTGGGCGTGACATCAGACTCGACAAATTGAAACGTTTGGGCAGTGGTCATAACGGTTCCTAATTCGCGGGGAGGGGTGGGGATGTGATCAGTAGGGAACGAAGAGGGCGGCCTGGAGGCCAGCGTCACTAACTGGCTCCAGGCCGCCCCCGTTTACTGCAGCGCTTGGCTTAGGTTGCCGAACTCAACTCGGAGACCAATACCCCGCGGCGTTCGGCGGTTGCCCTCAGATCGACCGTGAGCTGGCCGTTGATCTCCTTGAGGACCACTCCGTAGTCGCGAGTAGCCGCCTCGGCGGACGTGAAGCCGTCCAGTACGTCCTCGAGGACTTTCAGCGGGTCCCGCTTGTGCGGGTCGCCGAATCCGCCACCGCTGGGCACGGTGATCTGGAGTGAGTCGCCGGCCAGCAGCTGATGGCCGGTGACTTTGGACGGCCAGGACTCCTCGCCCTGCCGGCCGGGGTTTTTCACGAGCGATCCGTTGAGGCCGTCGTGGCCACCGAACGCGCCCCACGGCAGGTCCGACTCGTGGCGTTCACCTTCGCAGGTGATAGCGGTGTCGGTCAGGAACGTGTTTTCCCGGACGATGCCGATCCCGCCGCGGAACTCGCCGGCCGCCGCGGGCTCCGAACGCAGCTCGTAGCGGTCGGTGCGCATGGGGAACCGCCACTCGAGCTCCTCGATCGGGTTGTTGCGGGTGTTGGCGATGAGGTTGTCCACGGAGTCGGGCCCATCGCTGGTGGCGCGGGCGCCGTAGGAGCCCTCGTTGACCTCGAGGTAGACCCAGTACTCGCCCTGCTTCTCGTCCCACCCGGAGTAGGAGATGAAGTGGATATGGGCAGAGTTGCCGGCGGTGACGCGGTCCGGGATGACCGGGGCGAGGGCCCGCAGGGCCAGGTCGACAGCACGCTGTACCTGGGAGAACCGCGAGAATGTTGCGGCCGGGTACGTCGGGTTGAAGATGGTGCCTTCCGGGGCGATCACCTTCAGCGGCTTGAGCATGCCCTCGTTCTGGGGCACGAACACCGGGAAGGCAACCTCATCCAGGAACATCATGCGGGTGATGAACGTGAATGCCGAGACGGTGGTGCCCTCGAAGGCGCAGTTGTAGGCGGTGGGCACCTGTTCGGAAGACCCGGTGAGGTCGTAGGTAATCTCGTCACCTTCGACGATCACCTTCACCACGATCGGCAGCTTCTTGCCATAGTTGCGGCCGTCGTCGTCCAGGTAGCCCACCTCGGTCTCGTAGACGCCGTCCGGGATCTTGGCGATCTCCTGGCGCAGCATCCGCTCCGAGTAGTCGATCCAGCTCTGGCCGGCTTCGCGGACCGCGCCGAAGCCGTACCGCTCAATGAGGGCGGTATACCGGGACTTGGCCAGCTCGCAGGCCGCGATCATCGCCTGGAAATCGCCTTCGTTGGAGGTGGGTGTCCGGGTGTTGTTGAGGATGTGACGGATCAGCGATTCCTGGCGGACGCCCTTCTCCACAATCTTCACCGCCCGGAAGATGGTGCCCTCGGACTGGATGTCCTGGATGTCCACCATCAGCCCGGAGTACGCACCGCCGTTATCGATCAGCTGGCCGGAGGCTCCGGCGAAGCCGACGAGTTCCCCGTCGTGGAAGATCGGTTCGATGATCGCAACATCTGGGGAGTGGGTGGCACCCAGGTAAGGATCGTTGTGCAGGATGACGTCACCGTCGTGGATGTCGTCGCCCAGGACCGAGATCACGCCCTTGACGATCTTGGGCATGGAGCCCATGAACATGGGCGTGGAGTCGGACTCGGCCAGCACGTTTCCGTCCCTGTCGAACAATCCTGCGCCGAGGTCCTCGGACTCGCGGATGATCGAGGAGTAAGCCATGCGGAACAGCACTGAGGCCATTTCCTTGGCCGCCGAGTTCAAGGCGCCGCCGATCACGCGCATCAGGATCGGCGTGGCCAGCTTCTCCGCACTCTGGGTGGCGGCCGGGCAGTTGATGACAAGGTTGCCGGCTGCGTCCACCGCTCCGGAGAATCCCGGAGGAATAACTGTGGTGGAGTCGTACTGTTCGATGATGGCGGGGCCGGTGAAAGTGGTTCCCACGCCCATCCTGTCGCGGTCGTAGAAGTTGGTGTCCAGGGTCACCGGCTTGCCACCCTGTTCAAAGGTCACCGGGCGGGTCTCCACTAAGGCGTCTTTGAGGGAACCGGACTCGATCGCTTCCGGCGTGGGCAGGTCATCCATCACCGCGCTGGCTTCCACGCGGATGTTGATGACCTCCACGGTGCCGTTCTTGAAACGGTGACCATACTCCTCAAAGTGGGCATCGTGGAAGGCGGCCTCGGCATCTTCCAGCCAGGCTTGGTTCACCGGTCCTGCGGGGGCGGCGAAACGGATCTCGTAGCCCTGGCCCTCGTAGCGGGCATCCGCGAGCCATTCGAGCTTGCGGCGTCCGGCCGGCACGTCCTCGGCATCCAGCTGGGCATTGGCTTCGCGTTCCAACTGCTCGAAGGAGGCCTGGATGGCGGCGGGGTTGGCGTTGGTGAACGTGAAGCGGTTGGTGGCCACGAACTCGTACTTCTCGTCGGTGGCCAGCAGACCCGTCGCAGCCATGATGCCGGGGTGGGCCGGGATCAGCACCTTCGGGACCTCCAGTTCCGCGGCGATCTCGCAGGCGAACAGTGCGCCGGCTCCGCCCGCAGCGACGAGGGTGAAGTCGCGCGGGTCGTACCCCCGGCGCACGGAGTTCTGTTCGATCGCCTGGGTCATCCCGAACTTCTGGATCTGCAGGGCGCCGAGGGCAGCCTGGTCCACCGACATGTTGAGCTTCTCGGCCAGGCCTTCCATCGCCTTCCGGGCGCCATCAAGGTCCATGTCCATCCCTGAGCCTGCCAAGACACGGTCAGGGCGCATACGGCCCAGCAATACCTGGGCGTCGGTGGACGTCGGCTCCGAACCGCCGCGGCCGTAGCAGACCGGGCCCGGGACGGCGCCTGCAGACTGGGGGCCGACGCGGAAGACCCCGCCAGCGTCGACGTAGGCGATGGAGCCGCCGCCGGCGCCGATGGTGTCGATGTCCACCATCGGAACCATGGCCTGGTGATCGCCGATCTTCGTGTCCAGCAGGTGGCGCATGCGCAGTTCACCCTTATAGGCCACGCCGATGTCCGCCGAGGTACCGCCGATGTCCAGGGTGACAACGTTCTCGAAGCCGGACTGACGGCCGGCCCACATGCCGCCGATCAGGCCGCCCACCGGGCCGGACATCATCAGGGTGACAGGCCGCTTAGCCGCCTCCTTGATGGGAACCATGCCGCCGGAGGACTGCATCAGCAGGATTTCCCGCTTGTAGCCCAGGGATTCGGCCTCGTCCTGCAGGCGGTGCAGGTACCTCGACACCCGGGGCCCCACATAGGCATTGAGCGCGGTGGTGGAGAAGCGCTCGTACTCCCGGTACAGCGGCACGATCTCGCTGGACAGGGAAAGGTAAGCCTCAGGGAACTCCTCCGCGACGATCTGCCCGATCCGCTGCTCGTGGGCAGGGTTCAAGTAGGAGTGCAGCAGGCAGACGGCAATGGCCTCGACGCCGGACGCCTTCAGCTCGCGCACACGCTCGCGGACCTCGTCCTCGTCCAGGGGTACCAGGACATCGCCGTTCGGTGCGGTGATTCGCTCCTTGACCGTGAGCCTGTGGCGGCGCTTGATCAACGGCTTGGTCTGCCATGGAAGATCCTGCTGTAGCGAAAAGTTGTACGGCTTCTTATGCCGGGCGATGTGCAGGATGTCACGGAAGCCCTCCGTGGTGATCATCCCCACCTCGGCGCCGGTGTGGGTCAGGGCGGTGTTCGTCGCCACCGTCGTCCCATGCACCAGCTGGTCGATCTCCGCCAGCGCGACGCCGGCCTTCTCGCAGAGCTTCTTGATGCCCGAGATAACGGCTTCGGACGGATCGTGCGGGGTGGACGGAACCTTCTCCACAACGGCAATGCGCTGGGCGTCGTCTGAAAAATACAAGTCGGTGAAGGTGCCGCCGACGTCTACTCCGATGCGCTTCATACTGGGGTCCTTTCGGAAGTGAGGCTCAGGACTGCTTGGAAGGGGAAAACCTGGGTGGGCCGTTCGGCCATTCAGCCCCCGGCTTGGAGTCCGCTGGGGTTAGACCGCAATATCTGTGTGCCATAGGTCACATAGTTGCTTGCTAAGCAATGTAGTTCTTGTGGAAGCAACTCGCAATGGTTGGCGGCAATGTTTCGGGAACTGAATTGATCTTCCGGAAAGGGGGTTGCTAGTTGCTCAAATAGCAACTACTTTGATTGCACAGCAACAAAAGCGGACAGGAAAGCCCGGTCCCTAAGAGAGTGGAGCGAGACATGACAACGGAGACTGAGACGTTCAACGACATCGAAACCCGCCTTGCAGCAGTGCTGGAAGAGGCGTTCGAAGCCGGAACCAGCATCTACAACGAGCGTGGCTTCAAGCGCCGGATCGGCTACGGCAACCGCCCGGCCGTCATCCACATCGACCTCGCGAACGCCTGGACCCGTCCGGGCCACCCGTTCAGCTGCCCGGGCATGGAGACCATCATCCCCAACGTCCAGCGGATCAATGAGGCCGCACGCGCCAAGGGCGTCCCGGTCTTCTACACCACCAACGTGTACCGCAACCGCGACGCCACTTCCGGGACGAACGACATGGGTCTGTGGTACTCAAAGATCCCCGTAGAGACCCTTCCCGCAGACTCCTATTGGGCTCAGATTGACGACCGCATTGCGCCTGCCGAAGGCGAAGTTGTACTCGAGAAGAACCGCGCTTCGGCATTCCCGGGAACTAACCTCGAGCTTTTTCTGACCGCCAACCGCATTGACACCCTGATCGTGACCGGTGCTACCGCTGCCGGGTGCGTGCGCCACACCGTGGAAGACGCGATTGCGAAGGGCTTCCGCCCGATCATTCCCAGGGAAACCATCGGTGACCGCGTCCCCGGCGTGGTGCAGTGGAATCTCTACGACATTGACAACAAGTTCGGTGACGTGGAGTCCACGGATTCCGTGGTGGACTACCTCAACCGCCTCCCGCAGTTCGAGGACACTGTCCCGAAGACCCTCTCGGATCCCCAGCCCGAGGTGGCTGCCCCCGCAGACCCGGCCTGAGCCAAACCGCACTCTCAGAGCCTCGTGGTCCGGCTCGAAGGGCCGGGCCCCGACGACAGCCGGCACCCCGCTAAGGGGTGCCGGCTGTCGTCGGCTCGGCCTCCGGCCCGGAAAAGAATGGGCACCGTACGATGGCTCGTACGGGTGACCTGCACTGACGCCCGAAGAGGGAGAACTAATGCTGGAGTCACAAACCACCGCTGACAAACCCCAAGGGGCAGCAGCGTCGCTGCTTAACGGTTTGACCGTCCTCGAGGCCTTCTCGGTCGCCAAACGTCCGCTCCTGGGCGTCACGGAAATTTCGGAACTTGTTGGCCTGCATAAGAGCACCGTCTCCCGGATGCTCACCGGCCTGGACGAAGCAGGATACGTGCAGCGCGACGAAGACACCGGGCGATACCGCCTGGGACTGGGGATGATCGGGTTGGCAGGACCCCTACTGGCCGAGCTCGGCGTACGCCGTGCCGCGCTGCCGCACCTCGAAGAACTCACCGAAGCCACCGGCGAGACGGCCGCTATCGCCGTCTGGAACGGCACGAACGCGATCGTCGTGGAACAGACGGCGAGCCCCCACCAGGTCAAGCACAGCGCGGCGATTGGCACGCGCTATAACAAGTTCGCCAGCTCCTCGGTCCGGGTGTTCCTCGCCGAATTGCCGCGCGAAGAGACGGACCGCCTCCTGGCTGGCCGGACGGTACTGCACGAGGGCTACAAGGGACATGAGGACCAGGCCCACGAACAGCTTGCCGAGGTCCGGGACATGGGTTTCGCAGTCAACGACGGCGAAACCACCTACGAGGAATACGGTGTGTCCGCTCCCGTGCGGGACTACCGTGGCGAAGTGGTCGGTTGCATCACGGCCAGTGCGCCCCGGTCGCGGGTGCAGCACCAGCAAAGCCAGTCCATTTTGCGCGAAGCCGTGATCCAGGCCGCTGAACGCGTATCAACCCGCCTGGGGAGCGTCATTGAAGAAACCTCCCCGGCGGGCTGAGTGGGTGAATCAGCCTGAAAGGGAAGCCGACCAGCCCAATCGGGTGGACACCTCCGAGGCAGCATGTTGTACAGCGCTAACCAGCTCGTCCGTCATGGCGTGCTTGTGTACGCGGGAGCGGGGAGCGGCTACGGTAATGCACCCCACCACTTTGCCGCGATAGTCCCGGACCGGAGCTGAGACGCCGTACTCCTCGTCCGCCGTCGAACCGTCGTTGACCGCGAAGGACTGGCGCGCCACCTCCTGCAGGTGTTCGCTGTGGTCCGACGGCAAGCCGTCTCCGGCCGTGTGCTGTATCTGCCCGGATTCGAGCAGTTCGGCAGAGAGTGCAGGCGGCATCGCTGCCATAAATACCCGCACCGAGGAACTCTCGAATTTGTTGTACCTGGTGCCAATGGTGGCAGTGTGTTTGACCTGATGCGGGCTGGCAACCTGCTCCACGACGATGGCCTCGTGACCGTTCCAGACAGAGATTGCGCTGGTTTCATGGGTGTTTTCGGTCAACTGCTCCAAGTAGGGGAGCGCAGCGCGGCGTACATCGAGTTCAGCCAGTAAAGGTCCGGCCAACGCAAGAAGGCCCAGCCCGAGCCGATAGCGTCCCGTCTCCTCGTCCCGCTGGACATATCCAGCCTCTGTTAAGCCGGCAAGAATGCGTGACACTGTGCTCTTATGGAGGCCAACGCGCTGGGCAACCTCGGTCACACCAAGAAGCGGACGTTGAACCGAGAAAGCCTCCAGTACAGCAAGACCGTTCAGCAGCGAGGCCGCAGCTCCTTGGACTTGGCTGTTTTCCTGCCTCGGCCGTCCCGGCATCTGCATCCTTTCGCGCTCCGTGGCCATGCTGCCACCCTGGTGGCCATCATATGCGGTGGCGCGGCCGTGCAGGATGCTGCGGGCACCGCTCTCGCTCGGCTTTGCCGCATGCCCTCATAGCCGGAGCTGAAGCCGGTCGCTGTCCTGGTCGTAGGGCCCCTGTGCGGCACCTCCGCCGCTGGCCGGCATCCCGCCGTTGTTGTAGACAGGCTTTACCCGGCGCAGTGCGGCGAGGATGGCACGGCCCACCACGATGATGCCGACGACGGTGGTCACCGCCCGCAGTGTGTCCCACCCGGCCGTCGAGGTCAGCAGTGAGTACAGCAGGAAGCTGCTCAGGTTGGTGCCCAGCGGCGCCCCCGGCACGTACGAGATGCCGGTGCCGGCGCCCACCGCGAAGGGCCAGAACCACAGGTTGGTGAGCAGGCCGAACAGGTACGACGCCACAATCCCGTACCCGCACAGCATCCACAGTTCGGCCTTCCCGCGCACCTTCCTGGGGAGCAGCCCGGCCCCGGCGCCCACCCACGCACACGCGAAAACCTGGAACGGCGTCCACGGACCAATCCCGCCCCACAGAGCACTCGACAGCGCGATGGTCGCAGCCCCCAGCAGCAGGCCAAACCGGGCACCGAACGCCCGGCCGGCCAGGACCAGCAGGATGAACACAGCCTCGACGCCGCCCACACCGGTGCTCGCCACCCGCACCGCCGACCCCACTGCTGCCAGCACCCCGAGCAGTGCCACGGTATGCGCCGAGCGCACCGACCCATCCAGCAGAACCACGACGGCGACAGCCGCCACCGGTGCGATGGCCATGGCCGCGTAGGGAAGGGCTGCAGCGGCATCCGATGGGAGGGCCGCCGCCAGCAGCGGCCAGCAGAAGGCGCCGAGCGCCAGCAGATTCGCAGCTGCGAGGACGGCGAGCTCAACAGGCCGGGGCATCCTTATGCGGTGGGATGCCTGCCGTGCCGGAACGTCCGGCAGCCTGTCGAGGAAGCGGGGAACCGTGAGCGGCTGGGCCGTGATGGTAGGGACAGCGGCACCGGATTCCGCGGGCACCAACGCAGCTGCGGGCGCTACGCCGTCCCGCATCGGCAGGATCCGGGCGCCGAGGCCGTGGGCGAAGGAGTGATCATGGGTGGCAATCAGGACGGCCGAGCCGTCGTCCGCCGCAGCACGCAACGCCGCCGCGACCGCCGAACGGGCTGCCGGGTCGAGCCCCCGGGTGGGCTCATCGATGAGGAGGACCTGCGGCCGGTCCAGCGTCTGCAGCGCGATGGCGAGAATCCGGCGTTCCCCGGCGGAGAGGTCCCGGGGATGCTCGTGCACAATCGGCATACCGCCAGTCCCGCGCAACCGGGCGAGGTGCTCGGCTGCATACCCCGCTGGCAACGGCACTGCATCCTTCAGGCGTGCCAGACGCTGTTCGGCCGCGCGCAGTTCGCCGGCCACGGTGTCCCTGGTGAAGAGGTCGTCCGAGGCGTCCGGCACAAGAGCAATCCTGCCGCCGTCGACTGTTCCCCTCCGGATCGTTCCCTCATCGGCCTGACCCCTGCCGCCCTTGACCTCGCTGAGCGCCAGCGCCATCAGGACAGAGGACTTTCCGGCACCGTTCGGCCCCACCAAGGCCACCACTTCGCCGCTGTGCAGGGTCACGGATGCGTCCTGGACCAGCGGCTTGCCGTCGCGGTGCACGGCGAGGTTCTCCGCGGCCAGCACGGTCGCGGCAGCCGGATTTGGAACCATGGAGGCCACGACGGGAGCCGCAGAAGCAGCCGCCGGAGCCGTCCCCGGCACCAGTGCAGCGTCGCGGAGGGTCCACCACGCATCAGCGATGGGGATCAGCGTCTCGGCCCGGTGCTCTGCCACGATGACGCAAACACCGGCGTCGCGCGCCAGGGCGTGGAGCACGGCGATGACGCGGACACGTGCTGTGGTGTCGAGGTCGGCCAGCGGCTCGTCCACCAGCAGCAGGGCCGGCTGTTCCACCACCGCGGCGGCGATGGCCACGAGCGTCGCTTCGCCGGCCGAGAGGGTGCTGATGGTCCGGTCCAGCAGCGCTGAAACGCCGATCCGGTCCGCCACCTCCTGCACGCGGGCCTTGGAATCCGCCGCTGCCACACCGCGGAGGTCCAGGGCCAGAGCGATCTCGTCCCGGACCCGGGTGGTGGCGAACGCGGCACGGGGGTTCTGCAGGACCACCCCGACCAGGCGGGCCGTCTCCCGCGGCGGCGTCGTTACCCGGTCCAGCCCGCCAACGCGCACCGTCCCGGCCACCTCGCCGCCGTCAACATGGGACAGCAGCCCGGCGAGGCCCCGCAGGATGGTGGACTTGCCGGAGCCGGTGGGCCCTGTCATCACGGACACCGTCCCGGCCTGCGGCGCGAACTCGGCCACGCGGAGCTGCGTCCCGCCAATGCTGAACCGGGCGCCGCGCACCTGAAGCGGGCCGCCGTCGTCGTCAATGGAAATTGGCGTACCCCGGCTGCCGAAGCCGCGCAGCTCCAAGGCGGCGGCAACCCGGCCGGCATGCTCCAGCGTTCGTTCCAGGATGGGCACCAGGGCGCGCGGTCCAAACCGTTCACCCCGCAACCTGAACGCCAGGCGCACGGAGGTGACGGCGTCGGCAAGCGCCGGGAGGGCCGACCACGCCACCACCAGCATCCGGGCGATGCCCTGCAGGGGGCCGCGGCGGGCCAGGTGCACGAAGCCGCGGGCCACGTCCACCCAGGCGTTCAGCAGGCCGAACGCGAGGATGGTCGCGGCAATGGGGAGCGCTGAAACGACTGCCGCCCACACCCCGGGCGCCGAGACCGGGCCGAGGAGGACCACATGGGCATAAGGGGCCGGCAGCCGCAGCGGGGGCAGGTCGAGCAGGAGCGGCGCACCGAGGCCCGCCCCGTTGAAGAGAACGCGGTAGATGACCCGCGCCGCGATAAACACAACGGCGAGAACCGCCGCTGCGCGTAACGGCGCGGGCCGGAAGGTCATGCCGCGGGGGCTGCCGGTTCGTTGTCCACCGTGTAGAGCAGTTCAAGGCTCTCGCCGGGGTTGAGCTTCAGGCTGTCCAGGCCTTCTTGCGCGTAACCCCACGTGCCGGCGGCGGGCTTCACCCAGAGGGCCCAGTAAGAAACGGTGTTCTTGTCATCGCACGCTTCGCGGGCAGTGCCGCCCTTGTGCTTGATGTCGAAGTCCGCAGCGGGCACACCGTTGACGCGGCACGCGAAGCTGGTGGGGTACTTGGCTGTGCCCTCGATCTTCACATTAGCTTTGTCCAGCACGTCCGAAGCCAGGGTGGGTCCTTCCGCGTCCACGCAGACGGAGGTGTCCGCGGCGGCCTGGTCCAGCGCACCGGAATCGACGATGACCTTCACACCGGCGCAGGGGCCGTCGCCGGCGCTGGCGGACGCGCCCGCGGAGGAGGCGGGGGCGGCGGATGAGGGTTGTGTGGCGGCCGGGGCGGAACAGGCGGCGAGGGCCAGCAGGAGACCGGCGGCGGCGAGCGAGCTCGCGGCGGCGGTGCGCATCGTAGTCAAAGTCACGTGTCAAGGGTAGGGCGTTGCTCGTCCGGATACAGGTGGGGCCACCTTGTGTGACGCTGCGTTCCATGCCGGGTTCCCGGTCAGGCAGACTCCGGCGCTACTGCCCGGCCCGGGACTTGCTGAGGAGGTCCTCGTTGACCCATTTGCGGAGCAGGACGGTGTCGAGCGCGATCCCGGCCACCACGATGGCGATGAACAGCCACAGAGGCATACTCCAGAAAATGACTGCCAGGATCAAAACGACAATGATGGCCGCGGAGACGTAGCCGTACATTAGGCGGCCGCGTGTTGCCCGCCGGGCCTCCGCTGCCTCGCGAAAATTGTTCAGCACTGCACTTCCCCCTGTGATGGCTGGTATCCGCCAGTGTAGCGGTGCGCCGTTTGCGGGCTTCGGCCGCACGCACCAAAAACGGAAGCGTACGACGCCGGGTGGGCGCCCGCCGTCGTACGCTTTCCGTCAGTGCCGTGCCCCGGGTCCTCAGCGCTGCCGCGGCGGCCAGGGAGCCCAGCCGCCCTGGACGTCCCTGAGCCGGAGTTCCGCCTCTTTGAGCCTGGCTGCCTCGATGGGACCGGGCTCGCCTTTGCCGCTTTCAGAGCCGGATCCGTCGAACGCCGTCAGTGCATATTCCCGCCACCGCCGGCGCCCCACCGGGTAACGCTCTGCATATCCGCCGGCCACCACGCTGAGCACCATCCGCTCCAGCCTGTCCGCCTCGGTCAGGACGGTCTCATCGCACGCATCGCAGCCGCACACGGGAAAAGGGAAGCTGTGCAGCACCCCGGCATGGACCACAACCCCCGGAAAACCGGTCAGCACAAAGGTCAGCGGGGCTGCGCCGGAAGCCCGCGGCGTGACCCTGATGGAAGCCACCACGTCCCGGACATCCACCACCAGATCCGTCGCCACCGCGTTGTCCTCGCGGACCTCCACGTCGTACACGGCCGCCAGGTGATCGATGAGGGCGCGGGCCACCGGATGAAGCCCCGCGAACCTCTCGGTGTGGCTGGTCACGCTGTACGAATCCGGATCAGGCGGTCCGTCGCCCCACCTCCGGCCATAGGGGATGGCAGTGCCGTCTTCCGCGTAGTACGTATCCTCCGGCAGTTCGGGCCGGACATAGCCGCGGGCTGCTGGCAGGGGTGCCGGCTGCGGCTGCATCATCGGCGGATCGGGCTTGTCCCCGGCCCACTCAGTCACCTTGGCAATGAACCCCTCGAGCGTTGCCTCGTCCGCCTCGCGCAGGGCGTCGAGCAGGCGCTCAACTTCGAACCGCATCTCGTCCGTTCCCACCATGGCGGGCGCGCCCTCGTACGCCGTCCATTCCGCATCCGGCCTGGCCCGTGCCAGGGTGTTGCCCGCGAATACGCCCGCCGCATTTTTGAGGGCTGCGTCCGCCGAGACGTCCTGGGCGACGCTGCGCAGAAACCGGAAGAGCCTGGCGGGATCCGCGGCCAGTTCCGCGGCCCCCACGCCATGGCCCGTACAGAACTCGACGAACCGCTCATAGCCACCAAGGTGCCTGACGGGCGGAGACGGGTCCGACGCCAGTTGGTAGGTGGCACTGCCGCGCGCCATGGGCTCCGGCAATCCTGTTGGCTTTCCCTCGAACAATTCCCCCGATGACCCCATGCCGCGATCCTAGCCGGAGCGGCAGCAGGCCGCAGCCCGCGGACCAGCCTGTGGCCGGCTGCGGCGCCGCGCACCAAAAAGGAAGCGTACGACGCCGGGCGGGCACCCGTCGTCGTACGCTTCCTGTCCTGCTGCTTGCCGGAGTCCGGCTAGGGTTTGCGGCCCCGGGCGGCGGATTCGCGGGCCGGTGCATCGACCGCGGAAGCCTCTGTGGCCGCCCGCTCGCTCAGTTGGGCCTCCACGGCTTCGCTGATCTGGTCCTGGACCTGGTCCGCCAGGTGTTCCTGGTAATGCTCCTGGACGGAGTCGGCCATGGTCTCCTGCACGTGCTCGGTGACGTGCTCCGTGACGTGGGCGGTCATCTGGTCCCGGGCCAGTTTGCGCTGTGCCCGCATCAGGGTGGCGTGCTCCAGGTGGAACGCCTTGGCCGTGGAAATGCACATGAGGATGATGACCACACTGAACGGCACCGCCGTCAGGATCGCGGCCGTCTGGATGGCCTCAAGGCCGTTGGCCAGGAGCAGGGCGATGGCCGCGGCAGCGGAGGCCAGGGCCCAGAAGATGCGGAGCCAGTTCCGTGGTTCCACGTCGCCGCCGGTGGAAATCATGCCCATCACCAGGGCGCCGGAATCTGCCGAGGTGATGAAGAAGATGGCGATGAGCACGATGGCGCCCACGGTGAGGGCACCGCCGCCCGGAAGGCTGCCCAGGAGGGTGAAGAGGGCTCCCTCGGTGTCCACGGTGCCGTCGCTGCTGACCAGCCCTCCGGCGCCGAACAGCTCACGGTGGATGGCCGAGCCGCCCAGCACCGAGAACCAGAGGAAGCCCACGGTGGTGGGCACCAGGAGGACGCCGGCCACGAACTGCCGGACCGTGCGCCCCTTGGAAATGCGGGCAATGAAGATCCCCACGAAGGGCGCCCAGGAGATCCACCAGCCCCAGTAGAACGTGGTCCACGCCGCCTGCCAGGCTTCACCTTCGGCGCCGGAGAAGGCCATGGTGTTGAACGTCAGGCCGAGGACGTTCTGCAGGTAGTGGCCGATCGACTGAACGAACTCGCGCAGCAGGAACAGCGTGGGGCCGGCGAACAGCACCACCAGCATCAGCAGCCCGGCCAGGATCAGGTTGATGTTGGAGAGCCACTTCATGCCCTTGCCCACGCCGGACACCACCGAAATGATGGTCAGCGTGATGATGCAGAGGATGAGGCCGATCTGCGTCATGGTGGTGGCCTCGGCGATGTTGGCCTGCTCCAGGCCGGACGAGATCTGCAGGACGCCGAGTCCCAGGGAGGTGGCAACGCCGAAGAGGGTGCCCACCAGGGCAACAACATCGATCACGTTGCCCCAGGCGCCGGCCACCCGGCGCCGGCCCAGCAGGGGTTCCAGCGTCCAGCGGATGGAGATGGGACGGTTCCGCCGGTGCACCGTATAAGCGATTGACACGCCCACCACCACGTAGATGGCCCAGGCATGCAGGCCCCAGTGCAGATACGTCTGCGTCATTGCCTGCTGGGCGAGGACCAGCGGCGAGCCCTCCAGGCCCGGGCGGGGGGAGGCGAAATGGTTCAGCGGCTCCGCCACCCCGAAGAAGACCAGCCCGATGCCCATCCCGGCAGCGAAAAGGAGTGCGAACCAGGACATGACAGAGAACTCGGGTTCGTCCTCATCCTTGCCCAGCTTGATGTCGCCGTACCGGCTCAGGCCGATCCACAGGGCGAAGGCCACGAACACGGCGATGGCCGCCACGTAGTACCAGCCGAACCATTTGATGACGTTCCCCTGGATGCTGCCGAACAGATCCGTAGCGGCTGTTGGGAAGATCGTGGCGAAGAGGACAAACAGGAAGATGATGGCCGCTGCGGGCCAGAACACCCAAGGGGTGACCTTGTGGTTGGCGGCCCCGGGCGGTTGCCCCTTGCCTTTCCCGTCCGGCGCTTTCCCGGCTTCGGGCGGCTGCCCTGGTGGTTTGCTGATGGTCCTTGTGCCTGGTGTGGCGGACATGTCCCCAATTTCCCCTTATGCGCCCTCTGCAACGCTCAGACTGCTGTTTCGGACGCTCATCGTGTGTCGTATCGGTCTGTTCGGTGCTTTGTGTGCCCTGCAACTCTACTGACCGGGGATGGCGGAGCCGGGGTGGGAGGGGTGTGCGACCGCGCACACATGCCAAAAGGCAGGACCCGTGGCGGGTCCTGCCTTTTGACTGACGGATGCGCGCTCCTGCGCCCGACTTTCGGGGTTCCTGTTGCGAAGGGAGTGCGGGAGCGGCATCCGGGCCTATGAAAGCGGCTTACATGATGCCGGTGGGAACCAGCAGGACCCAGGCCAGTGCCGGGGCAACCAGCACCACGCCGCCGGCGTACATCATCAGCTGCTTGTACACGCGCTGCCGGTCGTTCTCACGGGCGTTGGCCACCACCAGGGCGCCGTCGGTGGAGAACGGGGAGACGTCCACAACCGTGGCCGCGATGGCCAAGGCCGCCACGGTGCCGGAGGCGCTCAGTGAGCTGGTGGCCAGCAGCGGTCCGGCCAGCGGGATGAACGCGGTGAGCAGCGCGGTGGAGGAGGCGAAGGCCGAGCCGACGCCGATCACGTAGCAGAGCACCAGCGCCACCAGCAGCGGTGCGCCCAGGGCGAGGGCCTGCTCGGCGAGGGTATCGATGACGCCCACGTGCTGCAGGAGCGAAACGTAGGTGATCATGCCGGCCACCAGCAGGACGGTGGACCAGGAGACGCCGCCGATGAAGGTCTGGTGTTCCTTGATGTTCACCAGGGCCAGCAGGAGGCCGGCGGAGAGGGCCACGAAGCCGATGGGCATGTGGAAGCCCAGTGCGCAGACCAGCATGGCAACGATCAGTGCCAGGGTGAGGATCTGCTGGCCGTGCGGGCGGCCGGTGCGGCCGGTTTCGAGGTCGGCGTGCTGGCCGTCGCCTTCGCGCAGCTTGCCCAGCAGGGCGAACAGCACCACGGTCAGCACGGAGAGAATCAGGTTGATGGCGAAGCTGGCCGTGAAGAGTGCGCCCTGCGAGATGGGGAAGCCGTTCTTCACGGCGATGTCGTGCACCAGCACGCCGGCCACGGAGAGCGGGGAGAAGCCGCCGGCGTGGGCGCCGTTGATGAGGAACGCGCCCATCACCACCGGGTGGATGCGGGACTCGTAGGCCAGGCCGATGGCAGCGGGTGCCAAGAGGGCGACGGCGGCGGGGGAGAAGGTGCCCAGCGAGGTCAGCGCTGCGGCCATCAGGAAGAACACCCAGGGGAGCAGGAGCGTCTTGCCGCGGACCATGCGGACGCAGCTCTGGACAATGATGTCGATGGTGCCGTTGCGCTGCGCCATGCTGAAGAAGTAGGTGACACCGATGATGGTGATGACGATGTTGGCCGGGAAGTCCGCCAGGATCTCCTTGTCGGTCATGCCCAGCATGAAATAGCCGACGCCGAAGGACGCCACCAGCCCCATCACGCCGATGTTGAGCGGCCACTTGGTGGCGACGACGAACATCACCACCAGGATGATCAGCGGGATGATCTGCACTGCGGTCATGCTCGGCTCCGATCCTGCGGTTGGCGCCTGGTTGAAGACGCCTCCCGCCAGGAACAGGGCAAGCGCACCCAGGAGGGTGATGCCCACCACCGCCATCAGCAGGATACGGCGGCGGCGGTTGGGACGGGGTGACCGCTGGTCCGGGGACTGCTGGTCCCGGGTTTCCTCAACGGTGTCGGTGGGCTGCTGCACGGTGTTAGTCATGGCGGGTACTCCTCATCGAGTGGCTCCCGCGAGAGCCTCTTCGGCAGCGTTGCCGAGGACCTCGGGGAGGTGGATAACGGTGGTGGCGATGGTCCGGGCCGTGCGGTCGACGCCGACGAGCACTCCGCCGTCGTTCTCTTCGGTCCAGGTTTCGAGGACCCCGGCGGGGGTCCGCAGCTTCAGCGCGGCACCCTGGGTGCCGCCTGTCATCTGGTGCAGGACGGTGCCCGGTGTGCGGGCCGCCAGTGTCAGGGCGATGCTGCCGGTGATGGCCAGCGCGGGGTGGGGCCGGCCCATCGAGAGCATCATGACGTTGAGGTCGCTGGCTTCTGTTTCTGCCGGAGACGGGCCAGCCGGAGCTGGTGCTGCGGCGATGGCGAGCTTCGGGATGGCCCGCGCAGCGCCGGCGGTGGTGGCGGCCATGCCCATGCGGACGGCGGCCTGGCGGCGGATCTGGTCCAGGGTGTCGAGCTGGAGTTCGACGCCGGGCTGCCAGCTTTCGTACCGGGCGGGGTCCAGGCCGAGGTCCTCGGCGCGGACGATCACCACGGGGGCGCCGGCGTCCACCATGGACACCGTCCAGCGGGTTCCGCCGGCGGTGATGGTGTCCGTGGCCGATCCGGTGGGCAGCAGGGCGCCGGTGGTTTTCCCGGCGGGATCCTGGAAGCCGAGCCCCACGCGGTAGCCGGGGAACGGGACGCCCGGCATCTGCGCGTCGGGGACGATGGGCAGGGCACCGGCGGGGGTGGCTACCCGCTGGACGATGATCTGGCCGGTGTTGGTGTTGCGGGTGACAATCCTGGTGACGTCGCCGGCGGGAACAACCCAGCCCTTTTCGATGGCGTAGAGGCCAACCACAGCGGAGCAGTTTCCGCAGTTGCTCCCCCAATCCACGGCGGCCTCTTCGATGCCCACCTGGGCGAAGGTGAAATCGACGTCGATGTCCTCGTCATCGGGACGGTGCAGGATCATGGCCTTGCTGGTGGTGGAGGTTGCTCCGCCGACGCCGTCGATCTGCCGCGAGTCCGGGCTGCCGAATACACGGGGGAGCAGCGAGTCCAGGCTGGTGCCCTGGCCCAGATGGCCGGCTTCGAACACCCAGCATTTGCTGGTTCCTCCGCGCATCCACTCTGCTTCGATCTTCATTGGTCTTTCACATCTCCTCATTGCCTCGGTAACTGCGAGGGGCCCTGATAAAAGATTGATCCGGATCACAACTTAAGACAATGTTCAATAATTAAAGGGGGATGTAGCATTGCTTCAATCACTGCGGTTGTTGACTCTCAGCGCAGATGGTTGGCTGCGTGCGGCTTCGGTTACGCGGCTGTCATCGCGGGGATGCAGGTCCGTATGAACTGTTTTAACCAATTCCGCCAAGGGGTAAAGCAATGCTTCACGACGACGAGGCTCAACTTTTCGATGTCCGCCGCCTGGCGGTGCTGCTGGAGGTGGTGGAGCAGGGTTCCATCACCGCCGCGGCGGACCTGATGATGTATTCGCCGTCCGCGGTGTCCCAACAGCTGCGCAAACTGGAGCAGGAAGTGGGGCAGCCGCTGCTGACCCGTCGCTCCCGCGGGGTGGTGCCCACCGAGGCGGGCCAGGTGCTGGCTGGCCACGCGCGCCAGATCCTGCGCCAGATGAAGGCGGCCCAGTCAGACCTGGACCAGATCGCCGGGCTCAAGCGGGGCGCCCTGACGGTAGGCACGTTCCCCACGCTGGCGGGGTCTTTCCTGCCGATCGTCATCCGCGCCTTCAAGAAGCGGTACCCGGCCATCAGCCTGTCGCTGCGCAGCGCCCGCTTCGACGAGCTCGTGGCGGACCTGCAGTCCGGTGTGACGGGCCTCTGCCTGCTGTGGGACTACCCGTGGAACAGGTTCCAGAATGATTCCATCCGCGTCACCGAGGTGTTCCGCGAAAGCACCGTCATCCTGGTGGCGGCCAGCCACCCGCTTGCCGGGAAGGAACAGGTGAGCATGGAGGACCTGCGCAATGAGTCCTGGATTGTCCGTGCGGAGGCCCACCCGGTGGTGGAGGTCCTGCAGCGTTCCGCCCACGACGCCGGGTTTGAACCGGCCATCGGCTTCCTCGCCAACGACTACCAGGAAGCCCAGGCCATGGTGAGTGTGGGGATGGGCGTGGCCATGGTGCCCAAAACCGCCGTCGCGCTTCAACACCCCGACGTCCGCGTGCTCAGCCTCGGCGACGACGCGCCGCTGCGCCGCGTCCTGCTCGCCCAGCGCCAGGACAAGGTCTACGCCCCGGCCGAAGTGGCCTTCCAGACCACGCTGCTGGAGATCGCCCGCGAACGCGCCGGTGACTACCTCTAGTTCCCCTACCCTTGCCCTATGGGGGTTAAGGATTTACTGAAGAATGACGTGTGGGCCGGCCGGATTTTCTACGGCACCCTGATCGCTGTGTTGCTCGGAGTGTTCGCGTGGCTGGCCAAAGGCTTGATTCTGCAGACCCTGCCGTTCCTTTCGATCGGCGCGGTGTACGCGTTCGTCCTGTACCGCGTGGTCTCGCAGTCTGTCAGGGCTTTTGGCGTGATGCAGTGGACTCTCCTGTTGAACTACTTCACCCTGATTTCCATCGATGTGGCGGACCGGCTGCCCATCCCGGCGTCGGCGCCGTGGTTTGTGGGGTTTCTGGTGGGCGGCATCGTCGGCGGGCATGTCTGGTCAGGGCGGGGGACGGGCGCGGAGTTCAGGCAGTCCCGCAAGCGCGTCCTCAGGGATGATGGCACGTTCGACGGCGGCTGGCGGCTCGCGCTCCTCAACGCGGCCTGCGCGCTGGTGCTCTTGGCGGTCGGAGCATGGCAATTGTTGCTGCTCTCACCGGCACCGGCCAGCGTTGCCGTCCTGGCCGCGGCCACCGTGGCGGGGTGGGCGCTTTTCCGGTTCCCGCCTCCCCTGGGTATCCGGAATGGGCTGTTGCTGGCGATTCCGGTGGTTTACATCGCGGTGGGGTTGATCGGCGGTGCCACCGGCCAAGTCGGGGTCCCGGGGGCGTGGGCGTACGGTGTCTTGGCCGGCATCCTGATCGGCGGGCGGTACTGGTCCGGGCCGAGCCTGGGTGCGCCCCGGCCACCCTTCGTCCTCCCCGGCCAGCGCCGCCGGAGGCGGAAGCGCCGTCCCAAAACGAAACAGCAACTATCCGCATAATAAGCGACCCGGCCGGGGACGTCAGGCCGCTGGATTACAGCCGCGCCAGGAAATCTTCAGCGAAATGCTTCACGCCGTCCCATTCCGTGTAGACGTAGTCGCGGGAGGTGTCCGTATCCGTTGAACCCTGGCTGCTGGCGATCCGCTTCATGATGAGGCGTTTGACGAACCCGTAGTGGGTGTAGGGGATGGCGCCGCTGAACAACCCTACCTGCGCGGGCCTCCAGCCGGTTTCGTCCTCGAATTTGCCAATGTAGCCCTCGGCGCTTTCGGTGTCGCCGTGCGCCGCCATGCTCACCGAGAACAGCGCGGATGGCAGCCGCTCCAGGGCGTCGCGGTTCTTCCGGACGAAGTCGCCAACGTACTTTTCGTGCTTGCCCACGTGGACGGAGGCGCCCACCAGGACAGCGTCGTACCCGTCAGGGATGGCATCCCCGGCGTCCTTGATATCCGCCGCCGTGGCCTCATGGCCGTGTGCCTGGAACACGTCCGCAATGAACTCGGCGATCTTCGCCGTCTGCCCCTCGGTGGTCCCGTAGGGAATGTAGATCCTGCTCACCGCTGGCCTCCTCGGGATGGCGTGCCTGTCGAATCCACTCTGCCAAGCCCGTCCCCGCGGACGTAGGGCCGAACGTCCCCGGCGCGCACACGCTCTCCCAACGCGCCACCAAAAGAAGCGGACGACGGCGGGATGCCCCCGCCGTCGTCCGCTTCCGTTTCGCTGCATATCCCGCAGGCCGCTAGGGCCGTGGGTGTGTCAGTGCCAGAGCCCCAGGGCGAACTCGGCGATCACCGTGGAGAGCAGGAAGGATGCCGTGATGGCCACCAGGCCCACCGGGATGATCTTCCAGCCGATGTTCTTCAGCAGCGGGATGTCCTTGCCGAGGGACAGGCCGGCCAGCGTGAGCATCACGGTGGCGATGGACAGGAAGTCCACCGTCTTGACGGCGGCGTTCAGCGGCTCGGCCCCGAAGAACCACGGGCTGGAGATGTAGGCGCCGATGGTGGTGATGAAGACGATCGCCGAGATTTTCCGGGTCAGTTTCGCCAGCACGATGCTGACCAGCACCAGAGCCAGCATCACGGCGTAGCCGCCCACAATGCTGAGGCTGAAGCCCTTGGCCGCCACCGACGCCGTGCCGATGCCGAGCACCGTCAGTACGGACAGCGAAAGCCATAGCGGCAGCTTGATCGCTGCGGAGGATTCGGCCACGCGCTCGCGGAACAGCCGGTTTTCCTCGGCCTGCGCTGCCTCACGTTCAAGGTCGGCGGCGCTGGGCCCGGCGGTGGTTCCGGCACCGGCTGCCACTGCCTGCCGGCTTTCCTGCTTGCGGGTCAGCACTCGGTAGAACTTGTCCGCCAGCGGCAGCGCGATGTAGATGCCCACGTAGACGCCCAGCACGGTGGTGATCAGGTTGGAGACGGCGGCCATGCCCAGCACAGCCTCCTGGTCGCCCGGGTAGGCGGCGGTGATGCTCGCCACCGATGCAGCCATCATGGAACCCGACCCCACGCCGGCGCCCATTGCGAGGGCCAGCGGATCGAAGATCTTCCAGTTGGCCACCAGCGAGGTGAGCAGCGTGATGAACACGGCGCCGAACAGTGTGCCGAACACGTACATTGCCAGCACGCCGCGGTACTGGTCCGAGTCCGGCCCGTACTTCTCGGACACCATGGCGAAGGACGGTTCGCGATCCAGCGAGAACGTGGCGCCCACGGTGGCTTTGCCCATGCGCAGCAGCACGGCCAGGGGCAGCGCCAGCACGATGGTGCCCAGCAGGTGGCCCACCTCCTGCAGCAGCAGGGCGGGGCCGGCCTTCAGCAGGGTGGGCAGGCTGGGCCCGATGTTGAAGGCCAGCCGCGCCACCAGCAGCAGCACCGCCACACCCACCAGGGCGGCGGCCACGCGCTGCAGGTCAATGCCCAGCGGCTTGAACTTCTGGACCGAGACCAGCAGGCCGAGGATCAGGCCCCACACCATGGGGAAGATGATGATGGCGCCGATTCCAAGATCGATCTTCGCCTGCCCGATGAACTGGACGGTCAGGGCGATGACGAACGCCAGGGCGGCGATGGGGATGGTCAGCCTGGTGCCGGCCGTTTCGGTCCGGGCTGTTTTGGCAGTGCTCATGATGCGCCTTCCTGGGTGACAGCTTCCTGGGGGGAAGTACGACGGCGGTACGCCGCCTGGGTGAAGCGTTTCCGTTGGGTGGGGGTTGAGGCAGCGGCGGCGACGGTCCAGGCCAGGGCGGTGCCTGCCTCGAACATCACGCCGTATGCCGGGGGAGTGTCCGCCAGGGCGGCGAACGCATGCGAATGGATGGGGACGTCCGCGCCGGGAATGCTCAGCCACGGGTGCAGGGACGGGATCACCTGGGAGATGTTGCCCATGTCCGTGGACCCGCCGCTGAGGCCGGAAGACCGGGACGTGTCCTTGCCGAACGCGTCCATTGCGGAGGTCCAGTGCGCTGCGAGGTCATCGTCCTGGAGCAGCGGTTCGTACAGCGGCTCGGTGTCCTCATATTCCAGCGTGGTTCCGGTGGCGATCGAGGCGCCCTCGAAGCAGCGGCGGACGCGTTCCCGCAGGGCATGGAACTCCGGCAGGGTGAAGGCGCGGCACTCGAACTCCACCACGGCCTTCTCCGGAATGATGTTGGTGACGTGCCCGGCCTCAGCCACGTAGCAGGCGATCCTGTGGTCGGACGGGATCTGCTGGCGGAGCAGCCCGATGGCCACCTGGCTGAGGACCGCAGCGTCGGCAGCGTTCACGCCCTGGTGCGGGGCAGCTGCCGCGTGGGCCGCCTTTCCGGTGAACGTCGCCTTGTACCGGCCCACGGCCTGGGCACTGGTCCCCGCCGGGTTGTAGGTGAGCCCGTCCTGGACGGGGTGGACCATCAAAGCCAGCCCCACGCCGTCGAACGCTCCCCGCTCCAGCATCAGCGCCTTGCCGCCGCCGTGCTCCTCCGCCGGGGTGCCGATGGCCTTGAGCGTGATGCCGAGTTCGTTCACATATGGCTGCAGGGCCAGTGCCGCCGCCACCGACGCTCCGGCGATGAGGTTGTGCCCGCACGCGTGGCCGATGCCCGGCAGTGCGTCGTACTCCACGCACAGCGCGACGGTGAGGTCGCCGCTGCCAGCGCTCGCGGTGAAGGCCGTGGGCAGCCCGGACGTGCCGCGCTCCACGGCAAAGCCGCCGTCCTCCAGCAGTGCGCTGATGGCCTCCGCGGACTGGACTTCCTCGAAGGAGATTTCCTTGTAGCCGTGGATGTTCCGGGCCAGCGCCTCCACTTTGGGCTTCCAGCGTTCGACGCCGTCCGCCAGGGCCGCGCGGAGGGCGCCTGCCGCCGGGGTTCTGTCAGTCGTTTGCATGGGGTCTCCTAATAGGACAGCGACGGGAAGGGGGAGCCTGCCGCGCGGGTGGGCACCCAGATGGCCTTGGCCTGCGTGTACTCGTCCAGCACGCCCGGCCCGGAGGAACGGCCGTGGCCGGAATCGCCGAACCCGCCGAAAGGCACCGCCACGTGGATGGTCTTGTAGGCGTTGATCCAGAAGGTGCCAGCCTTAACCTCGCGGGCCACGTGGTGGGCGCGGGAGACGTCCGAGGTCCACACCGCGCCGGCCAGGCCGAAGCTGGTGTTGTTGGCGCGGGCGATGGCCTCGGCTTCGGTGTCGAACGCGTCGGCGCCCACCACCGGCCCGAAGACCTCCGTGGTTTCCAGGCGGTTCGCCGGGGTGACGCCGTCCAGGAGCGTGGGCATCACCCAGTGGCCGCCCTTCAGCGCTGAGCCGCTCAGCGACTCCGGCAACGTGGCCTGTGTGAGGCGACGGCCGCCGTCGTCCACTCCTGCCTCGATCAGGCGGGTGACCGTGGCGAACTGCTGAGGCGTGATGATGGGGCCCACCTCGGTGTCAGCGCTGAGGGGATCGCCCACTCGGAGCAGGGCGGCCTTCGCAGCCACCATTTCCACGAACCGGGCGTGCACGCTGCGTTCCACCAGGAGACGGGAGCCGGCCACGCAGGACTGGCCCGCGCCGGAGAAGATGGCGGAAATGGCGCCGTCTGCGGCGCGGTCCAGGTCGGCGTCGGCGAACACGATGTTGGCGCTCTTGCCGCCGAGTTCCAGCAGCGCCGGGATGCCGGCCTGCGCTGCGGCCACTGCCACGCGGCGGCCCGTGGGGACGGAACCGATGAAGCTGACCTTGCCCACTCGACGGTCGGTGGTGAGGGCTGCGCCTACGGTCTGCCCCAGCCCCGCGGCCACGTTGAAGACGCCTTCCGGAAGGCCAGCCTCGTGGGCGATCTGGGCCAGCCGGACCGACGACGCCGGGGTGAACTCGCTGGGCTTGATGATCACGGCGTTGCCCGCGGCCAGCGGGGCGGCGGAGTTCCAGCCAGCCGTGAAGAGGGGTGCGTTCCACGGGGTGATGGCGACGACGACGCCCCACGGCACGCGCTCGGTGTACGTGTGCCAGTTGCCCGGGACGGGGATGGTCTGGCCGGTGAGCTTGTCCGCCCAGCCGGCGTAGTAGCCGAACATTTCGGCCACCTTGGCGGCCTCCACACGGGCGTCACGGATGGGCTTTCCGGTGGTGGCGGATTCCAGGATGGCCAGTTCCTCGGCGTGCTGCTCCACCGCGCGGCTGACGTTGCGGAGGATGGCGGCCCGCTCGAAACCGTTCAGTGCGCCCCAAACCCTGGCGCCCGCCGTCGAACTTTCCAGGATGGCGTTGGCACCCTCGGCGCCGGGGTCCGCGTAGGTGGTGAAGGGTTCGCCGGTGGCGGCGGTGGTGAGCGTGATGGCGTCGCCGCTGCCGGTGGCAACCCGGCCGGCAACGAACGCGCCCAGGCCGTTGGGGAAGGCGGCGTCCAGGACTGCCTTGGCGGTGGCCGCCGAGGAGGATGTGGGTGCTGTGGTGATGCTCAAGATGCTGTTTCCTTACGGGATTCTGGGGCTGTTGGCTGTGGGGCCGGAGGAGTGGTCTTTCAGGCTGGTCTTCCAGGCGGTTCAGGCCGCGGGGGACGTGGTTTCGGGGGCGCCTGCGGCTGTGCTTGTGCCTGTGGCTGCGCTGGTCCCTGGTGCACCGGCGGGGGTGATGGCGGGTGCCACGGTGCGGGCGATCTCGGTGAAATCGGCTTTGGGGCCGAGCACTGCCAGGGCGTCCTGCCACTGGTTGGCCACCGTTGCCAGCAGGGCAGGCTTCTCCCCGATCTGCTCCGCGATGTCCACGGCGAGGGACGCGTCCCGGGCCATCAGGCCCATGGAGAAGCCGGAATCGTGGGTGCCGGTGAGGACCCAGTTGGGGTACATGTTGGCCGAGACCTTGCTGCCGCCGGACGCGCCGCTGATGCTGGCTGCCGCCGTCGCGGGATCGATGCCGTAGGCTTTGGCGACTCCCAGTGCTTCGCCCACGGAGGCGAGGTTTGCGGCTGCCAGGACGTTGTTGAGGAGTTTCACCACGTTGCCGCTGCCAGGCCCGCCGATGTGGCTGTAGTTCCCGCCGGTGAGGGCGAGCAGGACCGGCTCTGCGGCGGCCAGGGCGGAGTCCGTGGCACCGACGAACGCGCTCAGTGTGCCTGTTGCGGCGCCGTCGCGACCTCCCGAAACGGGAGCATCGATAAAGGCGGCGCCCTGTGCATCGGCAAGTTCGGCCATGTGCTTGCTGGTGCCCGGCTCGGAGGTGGTCGTATCGACGATCGCCACGGTGCCAGGGGCTGCGAGGAGCTGCGGAACCGTGGTTTCCACAATGCTGGCCGCGGGGAGGGAGAGCACTGCGTAGGGTGTCCCGGCCACGGCGGCGAGGTTGTCAGTGGTGCTGATGCCCGTTGTTTCTGCCGCTGCGCGGGCTGCGTCCGAGGGGTCGAACCCGGTGACCTCCCAGCCGGCGTTGTGCAGGGTGGCGGCCATGGCTCCGCCCATGGCGCCGAGGCCGATGACGGCGATGCGGCGGTTTTGTGGCTCGTTCATGCGGGTACTCCTGAGTGCCTGTGGCGGTTGTTGGTTTGCTGTGCGGATCTGCCGGTGCGTTGCTTGCCCGGGCGTTGCCGCTTACGTGCGCGTGTTTGGTTCGGCGCGTTTAGTCGAGGTAGATGTCCAGGTCTTTCCAGAGCTGCTGGGTGCGGCGAATGGCGGTCCGGCTGCGTTCCGGGTGGGCCGCTTCCATGCCGGCGAGCAAGCCGTAGACCAGGGAGTTGGCGGCGGTGACCGACTGGAAGAAGGAGATGCCTTCGGAGGCGACTACCAGCAGATGGTCGGCTGCGGTGGCCAGGCGGCCTCGGCGGAGGTCACTGATGGCGATGACGGTGGCGCCGGCCTGCTTGGCGGCTTCGGCGGCGATGATGATGTGCTTCACCGAGCGCCACATGTTGATGACCACCAGCACGTCGCCGGGGCCCAGGCTGTTGGTGCTGGAGGCCAGGTGGACGCCGGCGCGGTTTTCGAGCGAGATGGGGTAGCCCATGGTGGAGCCCAGGTGGGCCATGACGCCGGCCGGCCCGGCAAACGAGCCGATCCCGACGACGGTGATGGACTTCGCCGCGGCCATCGCCGCAATGGCCGCCTCGGCTTCCTCGGAGGTGTTGGAATCCAGCGTCAGGCGCAGGTTTTCGATGTCGTGCGTGATGGCCTCCCGGAGGGGGCTGCGGTGTTCGCCGTGTTCGGTGAGGGTGTCCTCGGTGGAGATCATCACGAGGTAGCGGGAGCGGAGTTCGCGCTGCAGGTCCGGCCAGCCGCGGTAGCCGAGATGCTGCGCCGTGCGCACCACGGAGGAATTGTTCACGTCCGCGCGCTGGGCGATTTCGGCGATGTCCGCGTAGGAGGAGAGCTGCGGGTTGCGGGTGATGATCTCCACCACCCGGCTCTGGGCCTTGGTGAGCGGAACATCCGGCAGCGCATCGCCGAGCCATGCGCCCGACGAGGTGCCAGCCTCGCCGGCTGATCCCGCTGCGGCCTTCTCGCTGATGGCGTTGGTGTTCAAGGTGAACCCGTCCTGTAACGCTGATGTGTCCTGCTGGGCAGTCGTGCAGGCTTGTGCCGTGGATCACTCTGCAAGTCTGATTGCATCAAATGTACTCTGCAATTTTGTTTGCGGCTAGGAGTTTTCGTTTCGGGAATGTAAAACCTTGACCATTGCGCTGGGGCAGGCGGTTGTGCGACGATTCCGGTGATCGTGACCCGACTGCAGGAGGTGAGACCCATGAACGCTGTATCCGTAATGGGTGCTCCCCGGCAGTCCACGATCACGCGGCTGAGCTAGCCGCCGCCGGGAGCGCCCCAACAGGCAATTTGCGAAAGGCGACTCCCATGTCTTCACCTTCTTCCTCACCTTTTAATGCTGTTTCTCGGGGTCATTCCTCGGGCGCTTCGGTGCCCACCTACGCGCCCTCTATGGCGCCTTCCTCAGCTGCTGCTTCCTCAGCGGTGGCCGCCGGTTCGGGACGCCCGACGGCGGATCCCGGCCGGGTGCCGAACAATCCGCTGCAGGCCGGCTCCAGTCGGGCGGTAGCCGTACCCGCAAGCCCGGGCCGGGAATTGCAGGGCATTGATGCCACGCCCCGGATGCCCGGGTCCGGTGAGCGGGCTTTGGTTCTTGGCGGCGGCGGGTCCACCGGTAATGCGTGGCTGATTGGCGTCATGGCCGGTTTGTCCGAGGCCGGGCTGGATGTCACCGACGCCGACCTCGTCATCGGGACGTCGGCCGGTTCGACGGCGGCGGCCCAACTCTCTGGCGCAACCCCGGCTGAGCTGCTGGCCGCAATTCTTGACGCTCCGCCCCCAAACCGCAGGCCGGCGTCGGACGCGGTACCTGGGGGCCTGACCGCACCCGTACCGTCGGCAGGCGGCGCAACTTACGGGTTGGTGGCTGCAGGATTGCGGCTTGAAGCCGGTGACACCGCCTCTGGGACGGCCCCGCGCCGGCCGTCCCCCGCCGGGGGCGCGGTAAACCACCTGGAGCGAACGGGCCGGATCATCGCGGCGTCCGTGGACGCGGCCGACATGCGCCGCAAAATGGGCGCCGAGGCACTGGGCCTGGCTGCGGACTACGATCCTTCGGACCGCTGGCGGGCCACCGTGGCGGCTCGGTTGCCGCACCAGCTGTGGCCGGACGGGTACACGCTCATCACGGCGGTGGACGCCCGCACGGGCCACCCTGTGGTGTTTGACCGCGACAGCGGGGTGGACCTCGTGGATGCCGTGGCTGCCAGCTGCGCCAGCGGGTTCGCGTACAGCGCCGGCGGGGGTGCCTATATCGACGGCGGCTACCGGGCCAACGCCGAGAATGCCGACCTGGCGGCAGGGTATGCACGCGTGCTTGTCCTGTCCCCGTTTGCCGGCCGGTCGCGGACGCCCGCTGACTGGGGCATGAACCTGGCATCGCAGGTCAGCGGGTTGCGCGACGGCGGCAGCACGGTGGAAACGGTCTTCCCGGACAGCGCTTCTGAGCATATGTTCGGTGCCAATGCGATGGATGTGTCGTTGCGGCCGGCCGCTGCCCGCGCTGGGTATCACCAAGGGTTGGGCCTCGCCGGGAAACTCGGCGAATTCTGGCGCTGACCCTCTGGATAACATCCGGGTTGGGTTTTTTGCGGCGTAAAAACTGTGGCTGGTCTTGGTTTTCCATGACCCACTTTGTGCTATTTCTGGAGAATCCGGAAAGTGAAGGCTATGTCGGTCTTTTTCTGTAACCTGACGCTTACAGAAAAAGACCCGGCAGGCGCTTTTCTGTGGAAAGATGTCAGCCGGGTTGACCGCCTTGGTCACGCCTGCTTGCGCGACTTTGAGCGGGAAGCGCTCCGATGGGGGTGCTTCCTCGCAGGACTGGCATAAAAATAAAAAGTGGGTATGGTATCGGTTAACGCAAGCACAGAAAGGCGTGATTCCGATGTCCGGAAAATCCCCCAAAGGCGGCGCCGCGAAAAAAGCGGGCAAGTCGATTCTTGAAAAACGGGCCGATAAAAAGGCCAGGCACGAAAACAGTGAACTGAATTTCGCCAAGCCGCGCAAGAACCAGCGCTAAAAGCCCGCGGGCGGCTGGATGGGGAACTCCTAGCCCCGTCTGGCCGCCCGCGTCACTGTGCAGCAACCGCCCTCCGGCGCCCGGAGCTGATGCTTATCGCTCAGGGGGCGACTACCGGGCTCACTTCGCTCCGCGGTGGGCTACGGCGTGCATCGCGCAGTTATCCGCGAAGGACACTCCGCGCCCCTCGCCCAGCAATCAGCGGTCAGCGGTCAGCGTACGGACGAAAGACATACGACTCATGAACACCCTCCTTAGCGCCCTGGTGATTCCTGCCAGGCTCGCCCACCCCGTCCATATCCGGCCCTTGCAGTTGGACGCCGCATCACAGCAGCGTGTGGCGGCAGGGGAGGTTGCGGTGCTTGACGGACATGACTGGCGTGCGTACCTGAGCAATGAGTCGGGCCGGATCTACCACAATGTTCGGGCGGAAGTCCTTCTTCGGGAAGCCGGGATGGACGTGGACAGCACTATCCACGGGACCGTCACGTTCCTGGGCAACGCAGAACCAGGGGAGGCAGCAGACGCTCCCCGGCACCTGATCCGGTTGGCCGAGCAACTGTTCGATATGCCTCTCGCTGCCTAGGCGGGCAGCCCCTTAAAATGTCAGACCCTCCTGCCATGCTTCAAGTATGGAAACCGGAGCGGTTACGGGTGTGGAAGGCAAGGCCACTGTGGCCGCTGCCGTTGCATCGGTGGCCGGTCTCGTTAATGAACTGGCGGGCCTTGTCTCCGGCCCCATGGCGGCATCAGGCGATGATCCGTTGGGGGAGTTGGCCGAATCGTGCCTGGCAGGGCTGGAACTACTGGCCCGCGTCGAAGCTGCCACAGCGGCCGCCAAGGTCCGGATGGTAGCCGCGTACGCTGAGGCGTCAGCCCAGATCGAGGGCCCGGCCGCCGATGCTTATGAGGCCTCCGCGCGTGAGAAATCCCTGGTGGCTGAGGTTGCATGTGTGCTGACCGTCGGCGAGCGGGCGGCCTCCGCCTTGTTGGGTGAAGCGCACGCGCTGACGAACTCTTTGCCTGCGGCGTTGGACCAGCTGCAGGCGGGCGCCATCTCCTGGCAGCATGCACGGATTCTCGCGGATGAAACAGCGGGCCTGGAACCTGACCGCGTCAAAGCATTTGAAGCGCACTTCTTTGATCCCGACGCGCCCCATGCTGCCCGTGGTGCCGCTCCCGGGGAGTTGGTGCCGTCGCGCTTCCGTAGGAAGGTCCGTGCGTGGCGGGAGCGCCAGTATCCCGACTCGCTGGAATTGCGGCGGGCAATGAGTGTTGCCGAGCGGCGCATGGAGTATCAGCCCGAGGCTGACGGAATGGGCCGGATCACCTTGATACTTCCCGGTGAAAATGCCTGCGCAATCTGGAATAAGGTCACCTCCATCGCGCGTGGTTTGCAGAGTCCCGATGACCCGCGCACACTGAGCCAGCGTCGGGCAGACGTCAGCGCTAACCTGCTCTTGGGCGTTGTGGGGCAGGATCTGGAAAACCCACCGACGCCGAAGGCTGACATTTTGATGACCGTCCCCGCTTTCTCAACGTTTGGCGTTACGGACGAACCGGGGGAGGTGGACGGTTTCGGGCCTGTCCCCGCGTCGGTGGCACGGAGGATCGTTGCCGAGGGGGCGGGGTCGTTTTACCGGGTACTGGTGGACCCTCGCGATGGGGCGCCGCTGGAGATCGGCAGGACGAACTACCGGCTCCCGGAGAGTTTGAAGCGCTGGTTGAGGATGCGGGATGGCAAATGCACCTTCCCGGGCTGCAGCAACCACACACAGGACAACGAGAACGACCATCTCATCGCCTGGCAGCACGGCGGGGCAACGGGAATCAGCAACTTGGGACAGCTGTGCCCAAAACATCACAGGCTCAAGCATCAAAGTTCCTGGACACCTACTCCGGCCAGCAAGAATGAGCCGCCGGGCTGGACCTCACCTACAGGTCGCCACTACCCGGCGGAACAACCGGACTGGTTGCCGCCACGGTTGCCACTCGCGCTGCTTGCCGGGGATTCGACCATGCCTCCAAACCTTGAAGGCGGAAACCCCGTGGGAACTAGCGGTGCCGTCGGAGACGTCAGCCCGCTGGAGGATGCCCTCGTTGCGTACCTTGCTGCCTAGGAATCTGGAGCGCATCTGATGTTGGCGAGTCGTCTGCGCGTGCTCCCGCGGATGTCCGTAGCCGACACGGCGCTGCGTTCTACTGCTCAGTCAAGGGCAGCTGTGTGCTGAGCTGTCCGTGCCCTGCCTTCTCTGGAGAACCCGGGCGTGTAGACAACCTCGTTATGCACAGCACCTCTGGCCAGCCTGCTTCAGCCGGCTACGAGCGGCGCATTGGGAAGTTGTCCAACCAAGCGAGAATCCGAGCGGCCGCCTCCTGTGGTGTGAGATCGCCGTTTTCGAGGCGCATATGCCGGTGTTCTGTTAGGAGCGCGGTCCCGGGTAAGGGCAGATCCAAAGTGGCATCGAGGCCAGTATTCATAAGAAAGCGTTCCATTTCGCGAACATTCGCGTCAGACCACTCCACGTCTCTCTTCGACCGCTTCTCAGCAAGTCGCAAGTCGGTTCGATTCCGCTGAAGCCGAGTATCCAGATCCGCCGCCAGTTCAACGAATGCTACCTCCGCACCTTTTTCGACATAAGGGCGGATGTATTTCCTAACCTCGTCGGCGTCTGCCTGCTGCTCAAGGCCCCAGACAAATGTGAGCAGCAAGTCCGTGTCTGAAAGGGCAGCTTCCTTGACGACTTCCTCCCGCCAATTGGCAAGTAGCCGATTGAACGGCGGTGTCCCGTATTTGAAGACCTCAAGTAGTGGCTCGATAAGCGCGTGGTTATGAAACAAACGAAACTCGCTCTGCCGTGCGACCTCGCGTCCCACGGTCATCTTTCCGACGGCGGGCGGACCAAAGATCACGAGCAGGCGCATGTTGTAACTTTGCCACGCGGAGTCGCCGGAAACCCTGTGTTCAAGGCAGCGGTTCGTGGTTGGAGGCAAGGCCTGTCCGCCTCAGCTGCAGCAACGGCTAAAGGCGCAGCTCCATGAAGACGCTGTTCGGGTCCAGGACGTAGTCGGCAAAAGGCAGACACTCAGTGAAACCGTGGCGCGCGTAGAGGCGCCGGGCCGGAGCGAAGTAGTCCTCGGTTCCGGTCTCCAAGCAGACCCGCTCGAGGTCTCGGGAGCGGGCCTGCTCGATAATGTGCTTCAGCATGAGGGTAGCCACACCACGCCCGCGAGCGGCCGCTGCCGTACGCATGGACTTGATCTCGCCGAGCCGGCCAGCGCCGTGACGTTCCGTTCCGTGAACTGCGCTGCCGTGGGGTTCTGTGGCGTCGACTGGGTGGGACTCTGTTTCATGAAGCTTGAGGGCACCGCACCCCAGCAACTCGCCGTCCTCGCGCGCTGTCCAGAAAGTGATCGAGGGGACGGACAGGGCCGTGTGGTCCAGCGCGTGCACGCTCTCGGCAGGAGAAGTGGCGAACATGTCCGCGAGATGTTCGCTCAGAAGCTGGTGGACATCACCGCGTACGGGATCGTCCCGGTCAATATGGATCATTCGCTCAAATTTACCGGCACTTGGTGCGCGTCCCGACCCGGCAAGCATCAGCAGGACTCAGGTCCCGGCTGGATGCATCTCTGGGCGAGGTAGGTACGAAAGGCCGTAGTTGCGGCGGCCCAGCAGGTCCACCATGGCCGTATGAACACTGAAGCACCAGCCGCGGTGAACCTGAACCTGCCCCAGCAATTCTTGCTCCTGGCAACGAACGACAAAGATGGAAAACCAGAAGTACCACTGTTCGCGCTCAGAACCACAGTGGCAGGGGCAATCCTGGCCGAGCTGGACTTGGCTGGCGCGATCGAGCTGCTGGGCAAGCACGTCCGGGCCACAGGATCGGCCGCCAGGGACGACCTTGCACCCGAACTGGAACTGATCCGCGGCAAGTCCCGCCCGCACACTCCCGCCCGATGGGTTTCCATCATGGAAGGCCGCGCCCAGGTTCACCGGATCTACGAGGGCATGGCGGCCCTCGGCATCGTGGAGCACGTCGGGGAGAAACACCTGGCACGGTTCCGGCCGGTGCGTTACCCGGAAAAGGACCACGAAACCGAGGCGGCGCTCCTCAAAAGGATCGAGTCAACGCTCAGCGGAGCAACGCCCACAACCGTGGTGACGGATCCGGCTGATGGCAGCGCGGAGGAGCCCGCAACGCAAACCAAGAACCCCGCTGCCGGGGCGCAAGAAACGAGGACTTTGGCCCTCATCGCACTGCTTGAGGCGGCAGGGCTGCTGCACAAGCTGTTCCCGGACGCGGACAGGAACTGGGCGAGCGGTCTGGCCAAGGACTACTGGCCGGCGCGCGCCGTCGAGGACGAGTTGCGGCTGATCCGGCTGGCGGAGGAGGAAACCGCCATGCTCTAGGAACCTCAGAGCGCGGCACCGGAGCAAGGGTCAAGCAAGGCAGCGGTAGTTAGCCGCCGCTCTTGTCGATAACGCAGAAGCGGTTTCCGTCGGGATCCTCCAGGACGATGAAGTCCGGGTCCTCCGGATAGAGATCCCAGTCCACACGCCGGGCGCCAATCGAGACAAGCCGCTCCACCTCGGCCCCCTGGTCCTCCGCGTAAAGGTCAAGGTGGATCCGCGGGCGGTCCTGGACAGGCGTTTCGCTCAGCATGAGCGAGAGCAACGCGCCAGGGCCCGACGGCGGCGCGAGGGTTACCCACGTGTCGTCACCTTGTTCCCGCGGGACATAGCCCAAGGCTGAGTGCCAGAAGTCGGTAGCGGCGGCGACGTTGTTGACGCCGAGGACGATAGTGCCGATGGTCAACATCAGCCCAGCCTAAACCTGTCCTGAGCTGGGTGTCAGGGCCTGGCAGGCAGCTTTTCGCGCTGGAGGGACGAGCGCGCCCCGCTAGACTCGCCTCCATGGGGGAGCACAACACACCTGAAGACCGCATGCCGTCCAAACGCACCAAATGGCGTGCCGCCGTCGTACCTCTGCTGGGCGCGGCCGTCGTGTTGGCGGGCATCCTGACCGCCTGGCTGAACCGGAACGCGTCCTTCTCTTTCGCCTACGCGCCGAACAGCAACAGGCCGTTCACGGGCATCGGTGCCGACCTCATCACCGAGGGAACCCAGGCGGGCCTGGCCATCGCCGTCGCTGGACTGCTGGTGCTGGCATTCTGGGCCGGATTCAGGGTAGGCCGGCGGCCCGGCCGGTAGAACATCTCCGTCGAAGCTGATTCCGCCGTTAGCCTTCGTACCCGATTAGCCAGTGGAGCCCGTGCCGGTCGATGACCTGGCCGTCCGAGGCGCCCCACGGCTTTGGCGCGAGGGCATCAACCACGGTGCCGCCGTCGGAAAGCCTGCGGAACCATTCGTGCAGCACTGACGGTTCCGCGGTCCCCAGCAACGAGAGCATGACGCCTTCGGTGCGGACGCTCGCCTCGCCGGCTGCCGCGTCCGAGCCCCCTAGCGCCACGACGCCGGCCAGCGTTCCGTGGGCGATGGCGTCCGGAGGGCCGTCGCTCCTGCTGAAATCCTGGTACGTGTGCAGGGCAAGTTCGCCGCCGAAGACGTCCCGGTAGAACGTCAGGGCCTCCCGCGCAGTTCCGGGAAAGCTGACATAGATCTGGGGCCCTGGCGTGCGAACGGTGTCCTGCGAAGGCGTAATGGTCATCATCCATCCTCGGGTTCTGGGGCCATCGGGCTGCTCCGGAATCTCATCGGCGGCGCTCGCTGAGGGCGAGGCCTCGAAACATGTGCCCGGGCATCCGCCCAGCCTAGACCGGACGGGCTGACCCGGGAAGGGCAGTCAGCACCCACGGCTAGACTCGCAGACATGGGGGACAACGAAAAACCTGAACAGCACACGCCGGCCAAACCCACCAGACTTAGTGCGGCCGTGATGCCTCTCCTCGGCGTCGCCGCGCTGCTGGTGGGGTGCATTGTTGCGTGGAACCAGCAGGCGACCGCCAGTTTTGGCTGGTTCGCCTACGCGCCCCTAAGCAACGACACCTTCAACGGATCAGGCATGACCTTCGTAACGCAGGGGACGCAGATCGGGTTGGGCATCGCCGTGCTGGGCCTGCTGGTCCTCGCTTTCTGGGCCGGTTACCGGAGCGGGCAGCGGCGCGGGCGGCCAGCCAACCGATGACACGCCGCACTGACTTCTGGGCGCTCGCGCTGGTGGCCAGCGCGACGCTGCTGGTGTGCGGCGCCGTCGCAACCTGGAACTATGCCCTGCTTGCCGATGAATACGGCATCAGGGAAGGCGGGCTCCCTTTCGCCATGCTGCTGGTCCTCGGCGTCGGCGCCTTCATGATCAGCGTGCCGGGCTTTTTCGCCACCAGAAGCCGTGCACGGGCGCCCCGGGACTGAGGCCCAGGTTCGGGCTTCTTATGCGGCGCGCGCAGCCGAGTACATTTCCCGGTTCGGGTCGCTTGAGTCCACCCATCCTGAGGACAGGTCCCTCATCGCGGAATGGGCTGAACCGCTGACGGGGCACGTGCTGGACGTGGGCTGCGGACCTGGCCAGTGGAGCAGCTTCCTGGCGGACCAGGGCAAGGATGTGGATGGCTTCGACCCGGTCCCGGAGTTTGTGGAGCACGCACGCGTGCGGTTCCCGAATGTTTCCTTCCGGGTTGCAGGCACCAAGGACCTTCCTGTTGCCGCTGGCTCCGCGGCCGGCATCCTGTGCTGGTACTCCCTGATCCACACCGAACCGGCGGACATGCCCCACGTACTCGAAGAACTGGCCGGAAAACTGGCACCCGGGGGAGCCCTCCTCCTCGGGTTCTTCGAAGGCGCCCGGGTGGAACAGTTCCCGCACGCCGTAGCCCCTGCCTACTTCTGGCCGGTCCCCAGCCTGGAAGGACTCATCCGGGGCGCGGGGTTTGACGTCGTTTCCGTAGCGGGGCGCACTGAGGCGGGTGCCCGGCCGCACGCTGCTATCAGTGCCCGCCTTCGGCACTGACCGCAACCGTCACGTGCGCCAGCCACACATCCGCCCACTCACCCAGCCCGAGCCCCTCCAGCCGAAGCCCCTCCATCCCGAGTCCCTTCAGTCCGAGCCCCTTCACCCCAGCAGGTCGTCCTGGTAGCACCAGCGCCAGTCCTCGCCGGGCTCGATGCTGCGCATGACGGGGTGCCCGGTCGCTTCGAAGTGCCTGGAGGCATGGGTGGCGGGGGAGGAATCGCAGCACCCCACGTTGCCGCACTCCAGGCACATGCGGAGGTGGACCGTCGTCGTTCCCTCCCGGACGCAGTCCTCGCAGAAGGCACCGCCGGGAACCTCACGGGGTGCCGCGGATTCCAGGTGGTCGCACTCGCCTCCGGGTTTGGCCACGCCTTCGCCGCCGCCACCGCCCGACGGGTCAATCTCGTCCAGGGACACGTCCAGCATGGATTCCTCAACGTCCAGCCGCTCCAGGACAGCGCTCAGGACCTCGTGCGCATACTCGCCACCACGCCGGAGCTCCAGCACCTTCTCGCGCTCCGCCTCCAGCATGGCCAGCCGCAGCCGGGCATAGCGCTCGCTGGGCGTGGACGTTTCCGCCGACGGCCGCCCCAGCCGCTCCCATGCCGCCAGCCCGCGTTCCTGCGTCCGCCGCTTCAGCATGGACACCACCTCCGGCGGGTCGTCATCCGTCCTGAGTTCATGCAGCTTCGCGACGCCCGCGGCGGTGGCCAGCTGCATGAGCGACGCCTGGTTCAAAGCGTCCTCGCGCTGGTCCGGCCCCTGCACCCGGAGGATCCGCACCAGCGCCGGCAGCGTGACACCCTGCAGCGTCAGCGTTCCGCCCACCACCACCAGCGCGGCGAGGATCAACACTGACCGGTGTTCCAGGTCCTCCGGCAACACGAGTACGGCGGCCAGGGTGACCACGCCCCGCATCCCGGCCCAGGACACGATGGCTGCAAACTGCCACGGCGGCGCCGGATCCTTCCGCTGCACCGACGGGATCAGCCGCGGCAGGTAGGTGGCCGGGAATACCCACACCGGCCGGAGGAACAGCACGGCCAGCAGGATGACCACACAGCCGGCCCAGATCCTGCCCGCGCCCAGGGAGTCGTCCTGGACGCCGTCCACGATGGTGCGCACCTGCAGCCCGATAAGCAGGAACACCGAATTCTCCAGCAGGAACTGCACCGTGTTCCAGTTGCTCCGCTGGCTGAGCCGCGCCGCACCGTTGGGCATGGACGGCGCCTTGGTGCCCATGATGAGGCCGGTGACCACCACGGCGAGCACACCCGAGGCGTGGATCGCCTCCGCCGGCAGGTACGCCACCAGGGGCGCCGCCAGCGACGTGGAGGTGTTGATGGCAACGTTGCGGATCCGTTTGCGGAGCATGGTGAGCACGTAGGCCGCGGCGATGCCCACCACCAGTCCGCCGCCCACGGCCAGCAGGAAGTCTCCGGCAATTCCGGCTACGGACACCACTCCAGAGATGGCGGCGATCGCGGCGCGCAGGCAGATCAGGGCGGTGGCGTCATTGACCAGGGATTCGCCCTCAAGGATGGTGACGATCCGGCGCGGCATCCCCACCTTCCGCGCGATCGCCGTCGCCGCCACCGCATCCGGCGGCGCCAGCACGGCCCCCAGCGCAAACGCCGCAGCCAGCGGAATCTCCGGAAACAGCCACCAGACCACCAGCCCCACAGTGAGGGTGCCGAAGATGACATACCCCACCGAAAGCAGGCCGATGGCCCGGCGGTTGGAGCCGAAATCAAACAGCGATGTCCGCAGCGCAGCCGCATACAGCAGCGGCGGCAGCAGCCCCACCAGCACCAGTTCCGGGTTCAGCTCGATGTCCGGTATGAACGGAAGGAACGAACCCGCCACCCCGATCAGCACCAGCAGCAGCGGCACCGAAACGTTGAGCTTCCGGCCGAGGGCGCTGCCGGCACACACCACGGCAACGAGGACCAGAAGGCCCAGGGCGATTTCCATGGGGTCATTCTCTCAGCAACGCCGGCAAAGGGAACGGAAGACTAAGGGGAGCAGACGCCCAAGAGGAACGGCCCACGCACGACGGCGGGACGCGGCCGCCGTCGTCCGCTTCCTTGGCGACGTCCCGGCTTGAGCACCCGTGACCGATTACTGCGGCGGGGAGGCGGGTAACTACAGCCTTGAATGGATACATCCCAGGATGTACTCTCGAAGGCATGCAGACCCTCACCCACGCCCCGGTCCTGGCGCGCTTTGGTTACGCCGTCTCGGACCCCACCAGGGCGCAGGTCCTGCTGGCCCTCGCCGAGGCACCGTCCTACCCGTCGGATCTGGCCGACTCCATCGGGGTGTCCCGGCAGAGCATGTCCAACCACCTCACCTGCCTGCGCGGCTGCGGGCTGGTGGTCTCGGTCCCGGACGGCCGCCGGACACGCTACGAACTTGCTGACGCCCGGCTGGGCCACGCCATCAAGGACCTCCTCGGCGTCGTCCTTGCCGTGGACCCTGCCTGCTGCGCGCCCGACGGCGAGTGCCTGGCATGAGCGGAACCCTGGCCCGGCCCCTCCGGTCCGGGCGGCGGTCCGTCCTGACGCGCCGGATCCGCCTCTTCGCAGCCGCCACCATCACCTACAACGTCATCGAAGCCGTGGTTGCGCTCTGGGCCGGCGGCGTGGCCGATTCGTCAGCGCTGATCGGGTTCGGACTGGATTCGGTCATCGAGGTCGCGTCGGCGGTGGCACTCTCGTGGCAGTTCTCCGCGAAGGACCCTGAGCGGCGCGAGCACCTCACGCTGCGAATCATCGCGATCTCCTTCTTCGCGCTCGCAGCCTTCGTCACCGTGGACGCCGTTCGGTCCCTGGCGGGCGGGGGAGAGGCCCAGCACTCCACACCCGGCATTGTGATCGCCGCCCTGAGCCTGGCCATCATGCCCGTGCTCTCGTGGGCCCAGCGCCGGGCGGGACGCGAGCTTGGCTCCAGGACCGCCGTCGCCGACTCCAAGCAGACGCTGCTCTGCACCTACCTTTCCGCGGTGTTGCTGGTGGGGCTGGTCCTGAACAGCACCCTGGGTTGGTGGTGGGCGGACGCTGCAGCGGCCATCGTGATCGCCGGCATCGCCGTCCGGGAAGGCTTCAACGCCTGGCGCGGGGACGTCTGCTGCGCGGTGCCCCACGCAGAGTCCCACACAGAGTCCCACGCTGAGTCGCTTGCCGTGCCGCGGGACGGCGGGAATGCGGACGCCGCCGCCAGCCATGCCACCAGCGGGCAGGACGCAGCCGCGTGCTGCCCCGGGTGCACTCCGGCGCAGCCACAGTCCTTTGGACTGACCATCCACAGCAAGAACTGAGCGGCCGCCAATAACCGTCAGCCCTGTGTGTCCGGTGGCGGCGCGGCCAGCGGAACCACGTCGAGGCCGCCCGGGCCCACGATGACCAGGACGTGCGGCGCGGCCACATCGTCCAGTGCGGCTGCCACCTGCCGAATGATGTCGTCGGGCTGGGCGGCCGGTGACCCCGGCGCAGGGATGGACGACGGCGGCAGGCAAGTGCCGCCGTCGTCCGCCCGAAGCCAGGCGGCCACCTTGGCGCCTCCCGTGACGTCAGCGATGCCCCGCGCCAAAGCGCGGACGTCAACGGTGCCTGGGATATAGCCGCTGACCAGCGTGACCTGGTCAATCACCCGACGCCGGGCGGGCGCCGCGGCCGCCAGCAGCGTGCGGTCGTGCCGCCACAACGCGAAGTGGTAGCCGGCCACTAACCCAGCCGCCACGAGCAGGCCCAGCGGTGCCCGGATCCGGTCCAAAAGGCTTCCGCCGGAGACATCGCCCAGCAGGTACTGGAACACCCGGTAACCCGTCACCAGCAGCGTAATCAGGGCCACCACCGCGCTGACGCCAAAGAACGCCACCAGGTAAATGCGCCGGCCGGGTGGAATTTCTCCCGCCGCCCTGGGCTGGTGCCGCGGCTGCCACGCCAGCCACCACACCGGGCCGCCCACCACGAGGGAGCTGATGCCGCCCAGCAGCAGGGTGCGTGCGGCTCCGCCGGCCAGCGGCGAGACGGCGGCAGCCAACAGGGCGTTCACCACCACCCCCACGCCGGACGCCGCCGCGGCCAGGGCAACGGCGGAGGTCACCAGGAGACTGGCGCGCCTGGTTTCGGTGGAACGGGTGACCGCCACCGCCCGGTGGTAGCGCCACACCACGGCACCGATGGCCGCGGCTGCGATTGCCGGCGCCAGTGGCTCCAGCAGCAGGTTCACAGGATCGCTGCGATCGAAGGCGAGCCGCAGGAGCACGAACACCACCACCCCCACACCGCCCAGGGCTGCGATGCCCGCAATGAAGATGCCGACGGCGATCATGGCCACATCCGCCAGGCCGGTCCGGAAGTGCCGGCCGCCTTCCCTGAACCAGTGCCACCACCACACGAGTGCGCCGCCCGCGGCCCACACCAGCGAACGGACCGGGTCAAACCACCATGGCTCAACCGCCGCGCTGAGCGGGAACCCGCGGATGGCCACATCCAACAGGCCACTGAGGGCGGCAATCGCCGCGCCGGCGCCCAGCAGCAGGCCGAAGACCGATCCGAGGAGTGTCCTGACGTCCTCCAGGTGCGTCGACGGCTTGGCGGGGTGCTTCCACATCCACCGGTGCCAGAGCCAAATGGCTGCCCACACCAGGCCGTTGGCGAGCGGGGACTGCCATTGGCTTGCCTGCGTATCAATAAAAGACGTTGCAAGGTTCAGCAGCGCGGTGGTGGCGATGATGAGCGAGACGGCGTACATCCCGGACAGGTACAGGCCCCAGCCGGCGGCGGTGCGCTCCGCGGCGTCGTCGAGGCGCCGCCAGGCAAACCACCACAAGAGCAGAGCCAGCGGGCCGCCGATCAGGGTGAACGCCAGGGGCAGCGCCAGGCTGGCAGGATCGCCGGTGACCAGCACGGACGCCGTGCGGAAGAGCCGTTCGAGCAGTCCACTCACGCCCGAGGCCGCAATCACCACCAAGGCGAAGAGCAGGACGTAGAGGATCAGGCGGCGGAGGGTGGCCAGGCCGCCGGCGGGAGCGCGGGTGGTGGTGGTTGCCGGCGTGGTCATTGTTTAGCCGGAACTACTGAGCAGGCCGTCAGGATGTAGGGCGGCTGGTCGATCTTCCAGGTGCCGTTGACCTTCAGAAGCGAGAAAGCGTCCTCCATCTCGTACTCGGACGGGCCAAACGGGCCGCCCTGGGACTGCTGGACGATCGAAACCCGCACCGTGGCTGAATCGGTGCGCTCCGCCGTCGAGACAAGGACAACGCGCGCCGGCCGTGGCTCGCCCTGGAAGCCTCCGCGACATCTGGTCCGGGCGGCATCTGTGAGGTAGGAATCCGCGGCGCTGTTGTCGCCGTCGATCACGGCCTTGCTGTACTGCTGCACTACTCCGGCGGGGCTGGCTTCATCCAGTTGGGCGGGCTCGCCGCGCGTGAAGACCACCGCCAGCGCAACCACCACCAGCAGGCCAACGACGCCGATCAGCGCGAAAAGGATCCGGTCCGGTTTTCGCGCGGCGTCGCTCATGGCGACAGTATGCGCCCTGGCCAGAGGGTTTTGCATGTGTCTTTCGGCCCGGCGCGGAGACTCAGCGCAGGAGCACCGAAGGGCAAATCTTCAATATAGTTAGGAAAATCCGTTGACTGGCCGGAAATCTTCACTATAGTTGTGTGAGTAGCATCACCCAGTGAAAGACAAGCGATGACCACCGAGACTAGCACCACCGCCCCGCCGGCCACCAGCGAACTGCTGGCCACTGTCGGCAACAAGGTGCGGTCCATGCGAAAAGACCGGGGAATGACCCTGGCCCGGCTCTCGGAGATCACCGGACTCAGCCAGGCGATCGTCAGCCAGATCGAACGCGGAATGGCCAACCCGTCCTTCACTACCCTCGCGCAGCTGGCCCACGGACTGGACATCCCCGTGGGAAGGTTCTTTATCGGCCAGGACCAGTCCAGGTCCCCGGTGGTCCGGAGATCCGCGCGGCGCAACCTCCAAAACGTCACCCGCGAGTCTGTCGGCGAAGCAATTCATGAGCTGCTCACCCCGGACCGCGATGGCACCATCGAAGCGCAATGGATCAGCACGCCCCCAGGGCACGACACCAGCGCAACGCCCTTCACCCACAGCGGGGAAGAGTTCTGCTACATCATTTCGGGCCGGAAGGACGTCTACCTTGACGGCGTCTGCTACAGCCTCGAAGAGGGCGACTCGATCACCTACTCTTCGGAAATCCCCCACTGGTACAAGAACAGCTACGAAGAGGTATGCGTAGCCATCTGGGTCAACGCTCCCCACGCGTTGTAGGCCTGCCGGCCTTAACCGGTGCCGGCGCTTACCCCTAACCGTCCGGACACGTCTCCGTGGCCGCTGACACTCCTTGCCACTTTCGCATCAGGCGCCTCCTCCAACAGGCGTTCCTGCGTCATACCCTCTTACGCCCTCCGGGGCGCAAGCGTAAGGAAAATCCCATGCTTGACACCCAAACCACGGACAATGCTGTCCCGACACCCCGCACCATCCATTCATCCCCCCAAAAGCACGAGAAGTTCACCCCCGAAGTCCGCAAGGGCCTGCTGGGCCTTGGCCTCGGCAATGCCCTGGAATGGTACGACTGGATGGTCTTCGGCCTCCTCTCCGCCTTCATAGGACCCAACTTCTTCCCCAATACGGACCCGCTGTCCGCAACGCTGAATGCGCTGGCCGTGTTCGCCGTCGGGTTCGCCTTCCGCCCCCTCGGCGGCATCCTTCTGGGCACCCTGGCCGACAGGATCGGCAGGCGCCGGGTGATGCTGCTGTCCATCATGCTGATGGCCGGCACCACGCTGGTCATCGCCGTCACGCCTAGCTACGCCACCATTGGCCCCCTGGCCGGCATCATCCTGCTGGTGTGCCGCGTCCTCCAGGGCATCTCCACCGGCATCGAAGCGCCGCTCTCCACCTCACACGCCGTTGAGCTGGCGCCGGAAGGCCGCGAAGGCTACGTGGCCGGCATCATGTCCTTCTACGTGAACATCGGCATCCTGCTTGCCTCGCTGGTGAGCTTCCTCTGCAGCCTGGTGATCGGCGGGGCGGCCATGGGGGACTGGGGCTGGCGCGTGCCGTTCATCCTCGGCGCCCTGTTCGGCTTTGTGGTCCTGTACCTGCGCCGCTCGCTGCCGGAAACCCTCAAAGAAGAGGAAATGGCAACCAACACGCCCCGCGCTGTCTGGTCCGGCGTCCGCAAGCACTGGCTCTCCGTCCTGGCCATCATCTTCGTGGTGGGCGCAGCCCAGGCCTACAACTACGCCTGGAACGTGGGCCTGCCCAGCGCAGCCCGCAGCGGCTTCAAGGAAGACCCCACCGCCGTCTTCGCGCTCACCACAGTGCTTGGCGTCATCCTGGTGGCGGGCTCCTGGATCATCGGCAAGCTGGCCGACGGCAGGGCAATGTCCCGCTGGTTCCTGGTGACCCGCATCCTGGCCATCCCGTCAGTGTTCCTCATGCTGCTCTACGTACAGCCCGGCATCGGCGCATTCGCGGCGGTCCTGCTGGGCGGCTCGGTGGTCCTGGTGCTGAACATGACCCTCTACAACGTGGTCAGCTCCTCCCTGATGCCCAAGAACATCCGAGGTACCGGAGTAGCCCTGGGCTACGGCATCGGCGTCGCCCTCTTCGGCGGCACCGCCTCCTACCTTCTGGTCTGGTTCCAGTCCCTGAACCTCACCTGGATCTTCCCGGTCTACGTGGCCGTACTGTCCATCCTCAGCATCGTCTTCTACATCGCCGCACGCCGCAGCAACGGCATCTTCGTCGGCAAGTAAGGAACCCTCCCATGAACACCACACCCAGCTTCACCGCGCCCGAAAACGCCTTCAACGGCTCCCTGGAACTCGCCACTACCACGGCGGACCTCACCGCCCCGGTCATCTCCCGGTCCGACGTCCTGGTGGTGGGCGGTGGCCCCGCCGGCGTTGCCGCCGCAGTCACCGCGGCCCGCTCCGGCGCTAAAGTCACCCTCCTGGAACGCTACTCATCCCTGGGCGGGCTCGCCTCCGGCGGCATGGTGCTGGTGCTGGATGACATGATCAACGGCCAGGAAATCACAGTCACCGGCATCGTCTCCGAGTACGTGGAGCGCCTGCAGAAGCTGGGGCTGGCCATTGTCCCGCCGGCAGATGACCGCAAGACCTCGGAGGAGCTGTGGAACAAGTGGGGCCGCTACGGTACCTTCGACTTCCACTCCCACACCAACCCGAAGCCCATCTGCTATGCCGCGGCCTTCGACCCCGACGGCTGGAAGCGGGTCTCCAACGACCTGGTCCGCGAGGCCGGCGTGGACCTCCGCCTGCACTCCTGGTTCTCCCGCCCCATCGTGGACAACGGAGTGATGAAGGGCGTCATCACCGAAACCAAGATGGGCCCGCAGGCCTTCATGGCGGACGTGGTCATCGACACCACCGGCGACATCGACGTCGCCTCCCGGGCCGGTGCCAGCTACGCCAAGGACAACTACATCACCACGCTGGTGTTCCGCCTGGGCAACGTGGACACCCGGGCCGCGGAGGCCTTCGAGCAGGCAAACCCCAAGGAAGCACGCGCGATCAACCGCAAGATCAAGCGCCTCCTCGGCGGCGCCTGGGAACTGTGGTGGCTCAAGACCCCCATCGACGGTGTGGTCTGGTGCAACGCCCCGCACATGTCCGGGTTCGACGGCACGGACCCCGCGGACATGACGGCCGCCGAGTTCGCTGCGCGGGACAGGATCTCCGAGGCCGTGGAGTACGTCCGCGCCCACCTTCCCGGGTTCGAGAACTGCTACATGCTGGATGTGGCCTCCCAGATGGGCGTCCGGCAGACCCGCCTGCTGCAGGGCGAATACGTCATGACCAAGGACGACGTCACCCAGCGCCGCCACTTCGCCGACACCGTGGCCCGCGGCCGCGACTACTACTACCCGTACCGGTCGCTGCTGCCCAAGGAAGTGGACCAGCTGCTGGTTGCCGGCCGCCACTACTCCGCCACCCCGGAAGCCCAGAAGATGTCCCGCGAGATCCCGCCCTGCATGGCCATGGGCCAGGCCGTCGGCGTCGCCGCAGCGCTCGCCGTCGAGAACAACGTCCTGGTCCGCGACGTGTCCGCCCTGGACATCCAGCAGGGCATGCGCCGGCACGGCGCCGACCCGGGCGACGTCCCGTCGTCGAACGCCACCGTGGACGCCGAAGCGGCGGTCCTGGCATGAGCAGCGCGACGTTGGAGCAACGTGCGGAACGCGCAGGGCGGCAAACAGGACGCACGACGGCGGCAGGCGCCTCCGCGTCACCCCTCGCTGGGGATGCGCGGCCAGCCACCCCGCTGCCGCTCGACGGCATCAAGATCGTGGACTTCACCCAGGTGTTCATGGGCCCGTCCTGCACCCAGATGCTGGGAGACTACGGCGCGGACATCATCAAGGTGGAACGCCCGGGCGCCGGGGACATCTCGCGGAACTCGTTTCCGGACCAGGACGGCCAGGACAACCCGATCTTCCTGTCCATCAACCGCAACAAGCGCAGCGTCTCCATCGACACCCGCACTGAGGAGGGCCGAAACGTCCTGCACGCCATCATGGCGGACGCGGACGTGGTAGTCAGCAACTTCCGCTCAGGCGTGATGGAGCGGATGGGCTTCGGCTACGAAGAGCTCAAACAGGAGAACCCGGGCATCATCTGGGCCTCCGGCACCGGCTTCGGCCCGGTGGGGCCGTACTCGCACAAGGGCGGTCAGGACGCCATCGCCCAGGCCTACTCGGGTGTGATGTGGCGGCGTGAATCGGACGACCAGAAACCGGCCATCTACCCCACTACCCTGTGCGACTACATCACCGGCATGCATCTGATGCAGGGCATCCTGCTGGCACTGCGCACCCGCGAAACCTCCGGCGTAGGCCAGAAGGTGGAGGTGACCATGTACGACTCCATGCTGCACCTGCAGATGCAGGAGGCATGCATGCAGCTCAACCGCGGGTACGAGGTCAACTGGGGCGCCATGCCGCTGAGCGGCGTCTTCGAAACCACGGACGGCGCTGTGTGCATGGTGGGCGGGTTCACCCCGGATCCGCTGGCCCGCATCTCCGACGCCCTGGGCCTGGACGAGGACCTCACCCGGCGCCCCGAGTTCGCCAACCTCGAGCAGCAGTTCAAGCACAAGCCCGCGCTGCAGGCCATCTTCCGGGAACACATTGCCACCAACACCACCGAGTACTGGACCGGGAAGCTCGAGGAACAGGGGCTGCTGAACGCCCCTGTCCACACGCTGGAACAGGCGCTCGCCGACGCCCAGACCGAAGCCAACGGCATGATCGTGGAAGCCGAACATCCCGGCGTGGGCACGGTGAAGATGCTCAACGCCCCCATCCGGCTCTCCGCCACCCCGCCCACGGTCCGCCGTGTGGCGCCCCGCCTCGGTGAACACAACGTGGAGGTGCTGCTGGAGAACGGTTTCGACGCGGCCACGATCAAGCGGTTGCAGGAACTGGGGGTCCTGCGGTGAGCGCCACCATGGAAGAAACCACCGTCGACGAGCGGGTGGACCAGGTCACGCTGACCATCGAGAACCACGTGGCCACCGTGACAATCGACCGGCAGCACGTCCTTAACGCCGTGGACGGCACCGCCCAGGCCCGGCTCAACGAGATCTGGGACCAGCTGGAGCAGGACGCTGACGTGCGCGCCGTGGTCATCACGGGCGCCGGGACGCGCGCCTTCTGCGTGGGGGCGGATATGTCCGCGTCCGCCGTGGACAAGACTGGCCTGGAGTACTGGGCCGGCCTTGACCCCAACGGGTTCGGCGGCCTGAGCCTCCGCACCACGCTGGACGTACCGGTGATCGCCAAAGTCAACGGCTACGCGCTGGGCGGCGGCATGGAAATGGTGCTCGGGGCGGACATCGTGGTGGCAGCGGAGAACGCGAAGTTTGGTTTGACCGAACCCCGCGTCGGCCGTTTGGCGCTCGACGGCGGCATCCACCAGCTGGTGCGGCGCGTCCCCTACACGCAGGCCATGGGCATGCTGCTCACGGGCCGGAAAGCGGACGCCACGGAGATGCACGCCATGGGCCTGGTCAACGAGGTTGTCCCAGCAGAGGAGATCGACGCCGCGGTGCAGCGCTGGGTGGACCAGATCCTGGCCTGCGCACCCACTTCCGTGCGCGCCGTCAAACAGATGGTCACGCAAACCGGCCACCTCACCGCCACGGAAGCCCGCGGGCTCCGGCTCCCGGCCCTGATGTCCGCGCTGGACAGCGAGGACTCGACTGAGGGCGTCCGCGCCTTCCAGGAAAAACGCCAGCCCGTGTGGCCCGGCCGCTGACCTGCCACCGTCCCTCCGCCAGTACCTTCACACGCTTTCGCTTCGAAAGGAAACAGAACAATGCAGCAATCCCTTGCGCCCAGAAACCTGTCCACGGACGCACTGCCCGCGGGTGTGTGGGGCGTGGTGGCCACACCGTTCCAGGGCAGCACCCTCGACGTGGACCTGGACAGCCTGTCCGAACTGGTGGAGCACTACGAAGCCATCGGCGCCACAGGCCTCACGGTCCTGGGCGTGTTCGGAGAAGCTGCCGCGCTGACGGCTAATGAACGGCGCCACGTCCTGGAAACCGTTGTCGAATGCACGTCGCTTCCGCTGGTGGTGGGAGTGACCGCGCTGGCCACCAGGCCGGCCATCGAGGAGGTCCGGGCGGCGCAGGAGATGGCTGGTGGACGCCTGGCCGCAGTGATGGTGCAGGCCAACTCGGCCCGGCCGGACGCTGTGATTGCCCACCTGGACGCCATCCACCGTGCCACGGGCGCCAAGGTGGTGCTGCAGGATTACCCGCTGGCCAGCGGCGTCAGCATCGCCACGGCGGCACTGATCTCTGTGGTCAACACGTGCCCGTTCGTCATCGCCGTCAAAGCCGAGGCACCGCCCACCAGCGTGGCCATCGCCGAGCTGAGCGCCGCCGTCGGAGTCTCCATATTTGGTGGCCTGGGCGGGCAGGGGCTGCTGGATGAACTCCAGGCCGGTGCGGCCGGGGCCATGACCGGATTCTCCTACCCGGAGGCGCTCATCGCCTGCGTGGCCGCTTGGCGGGAGCGGGGCTACGAGGCCGCCCGCACCGAACTGCTGCCGTACCTGCCGCTGATCAACTTCGAACAGCAGGCCAAGGTGGCGCTGGCCATCCGGAAGGAATGCCTCCGGGAACGCGGCCTGATCAAGGACTCCGGAGTCCGGGCACCGGCGGCAGGCTTCCCCGAAAGCCTGCGTGAAGCCATGCACACCCACCTCAGCGAGGCAGCCGATGCGCTCGGCAACGCCACGGCCACGGCCCAGGCACAGTCCCCGGCACTCACCACGGCAAGGAGCTACTGATGGATCTGGGAATCGCCGGCAAAACAGCCCTGGTGGCTGCTTCCACCGGAGGCCTGGGCCTGGCCGTGGCCCGGGCGCTTGCTGCGGAAGGCGTCCGCGTGGCCATTGTGGGCCGGCGCCGGGACCGCGCCAAGGAGATTGTGGCCGAACTCCAGGCCGCGTACGGAACCGGCAGCGGTAGCAACACTGCAGGCTTCGACGCCGTCGCCATCGAAGCGGACCTGACCACGCCGGAGGGCATCGAATCAGCCGTCGAGCAGACCGTGGCGGACCTCGGCCCCATCGACATCGTGGTGCTCAACGGTCCAGGGCCCAGACCGGGTGCCGCAGCGACGCTCACTTCGGAAGACATGGCAGCCGCCTTCGACCTGCTGGTCAAGCCGCACCATGCCCTGGTGTCCCGGGTCCTGCCGGGCATGCGGGAGCGGCGGTGGGGGAGGATCCTCGCCATCGGTTCCAGCGGCGTGACCGCACCGCTGCCCAACCTGGCCATCTCCAACACCGGACGGGCCGCGCTTGCCGGCTACCTGAAAACCCTCGCGGCGGAAGTGGCCCTGGATGAGGTCACGGTGAACCTCCTGCTGCCCGGCCGGATCGCCACTGACCGGGTCACCCAGCTGGACCAGGCCGCCGCGAAACGCCGGGCCGCAACACTGGAAGAGATCCAGCTCGAATCCCGCAAGACCATCCCCGCCCGCCGCTACGGGGAACCCGCCGAGTTCGGTGCGGCCGCCGCCTTCCTGTGCAGCGCCCCGGCGTCGTACATCACCGGCGTGGCGCTCCGCTGCGACGGCGGCCTGATCCGCAGCCTCTAACCCAACGTTCCAAAGGACCCACCATGACCTCCACCGTCATTGACACTGAAACCGACGAATCCGCTACCTCCCGGAAAGCCATGACCGCCCGGCACCTCATCAACGGCCAGTGGCTGGGTGAAGCGGACACGGAGCGGATGAACCCGGCCCGCCCCGGCGAGATCGCAGCGGTCTCGCCCAGCGGTACCGCCGCGGACGTGGATGCCGCGGTCACTGCTGCGGCGGCAGCGCAGCCTGCCTGGGCGGCCTTGCCCGCACCCTCGCGCGGCGCCATCCTCATCGCCGCCGGCAACCTGCTGATCGAGCGCCAGACCGCCATCGCCGAAGACCTGGTCCGGGAGGAGGGCAAAACCCTGGCCGAGGCCAAGGGTGAAGTGAAGCGTGCCTCGGACGTGATGCGGTTCTTCGGTTCGCTCGGCTGGGCGGCCACCGGAGAGGTGCTGCCCAGCGGCCTGCCGGACACCACCATCACCACCCGCCGGGAGCCTTTGGGCGTGGTGGGCCTGATCACGCCCTGGAATTTCCCCATCGCCATCCCGGCATGGAAGTCCGCCCCGGCCCTGATCAGCGGCAACGCCGTGGTGATCAAGCCGGCCGAACTCACCCCGCTCTCCGCCACCCACCTGGCCTGGGCCTTGCAGGATGCCGGGCTGCCCGCTGGTGTCTTCAACGTGGTCCACGGCAAGGGGCGCGTGGTGGGGGAGGCGCTGGCCAGGGACGCCCGCATCGCCGGTCTCTCCTTCACGGGTTCCACCCGTGTTGGCCTGGGGCTGCAGGAAATCCTGAACGCCCGGCGGGCCCGCGTCCAGCTTGAGATGGGAGGCAAGAACGGCGTCCTGGTGCTCGACGACGCAGACCCTGCCAATGCTGCGCAGGTGGTGGCCGCCGGCGCCTTCGGACTTACCGGCCAGGCCTGCACCGCAACGTCGCGGGTCTACGTCACGCCGGGCGTGAAGGAGGAGTTCGTCGCGGCACTGGTGGCCGAAGCCGCGCAGTACACCGCCGGGGACGGCCTGGACGGCGCTGGCTCAGGCGGAACATCGCGCATGGGAGCCGTGGTGAGCCGGCAGCAATTCGAGCAGGACCAGGATGCGGTGCGCGCCGCCGTCGAACGCGGGGCCACCCTCCTGCACGGAAAGTACGACGGCGACCCCTCCGGTGCGCTGTTCTTCCCCGCCGCCGTGCTCACCGACCTGCCCGCGGACGACCCCGCTGTCACCGAGGAAATCTTCGGCCCCGTGGTGGCGGTCCTGGAAGTCCAGGACTACGAAGCAGGCCTGGCGGCCGTCAATGATTCGCGCTACGGCCTCACCGCCGGCATCTGCACCGATTCCCTGGCCCGGGCCACCAATTTCGCTGCCCGCGCCCAGGCCGGCGTGGTGAAGGTCAACAGGCCCACCGCGGGGCTGGACCTGAACGTGCCTTTCGGCGGCGTGAAGGACTCGTCAACGAACACGTTCCGTGAGCAGGGCCGGTCCGCGCTGGACTTCTTCACGTGGGGCAAGACCGTCTACACCGGGATCTGACAGGACCTGGAAGGGGCGGGGTTTCAGGCGCTGACCCGGGATCCGCCCCTAGGGGCAGCCCAGCACCGAACGGCCGCCAAGCAACCGCTTGGCGGCCGTTCGCGTGCCCGCGTCCGGAGCCCTGCCGGCGGCTGCCCGCCGTCCCATCCCCTCCGGTTCATCCGCCCGCCACTCTTTCGGCCGGGGCAATTCGCCACCCGTTTGCCCGCGCCCAGCAGTCTTTTCACGCACCCTTTTGCCCTGCATGCCTCCGCATACCGGGCGGAGAATCCCCCATTCCAAGGAGTACTCCGTGTTCGTGAGAAGCACCCTCGCTGCCCTGGCCGTCCTCGCCTCGCTGGCGGGAACGGCAGTGGCACCCGCCCAGGCCGGGGCACCCAAGCCCTCTGCCGTCGTCGTCGGCCAACCCCTGGCCCAGGCCCATGCGCACAACGACTATGAGCACGGCCGCCCGCTGTTCGACGCCCTGGAACAGGGGTTCACCAGCGTTGAAGCGGACGTCTGGCTGGTTGACGGCGAGCTGCGCGTGGCCCACGATCTGGCCGATGCCAAACAGGGTGTCACCCTTGAGAGCCTCTACCTGGACCCGCTGCAGGACCTCATCCGCAGCCAGCCCGGCCACAGCGTGTACCCGCACTGGGACGGCAGCCTGCAGCTGCTGATCGACATCAAGAGCGAGGGCGAGTCCACATATTCGGCCATCGAGAAGGAACTGGCCGAACACAGGGACATCATGAGCCGCTACACCAACGGCAGCACTAAAACCGGCCCGGTCACAGCGGTGATCAGCGGAAACCGCCCGCTCGCCACCATCCAGGCGCAGGCAAAGCGTTTCAGTTTCTACGACGGCCGCTCCGGCGACCTCGCGTCGGGCATGCCTGCCGCACTGATGCCGCTGGTCAGCGACAACTGGACCAAGCTCTTCACCTGGCAGGGTGTCGGCCCCATGCCGACGGCCGAGCGGGCCAAGCTCCGCGCCTACGTGGACGAGGCGCACGCCAACGGATACAGGGTCCGCTTCTGGGCCACCCAGGACCAGCCCGGTGCTGCCCGCGACGCTCTGTGGGGCGAACTCGCCGATGCCGGTGTGGACCACATCAACACCGACGACCTCGCAGGACTCCAGCAGTTCCTCGCCGCCCGCAGCGCCTGACACCCGCGCAGCCAACTACCCAGAACGGGACCATCCCCATGCCTTCACGCACCATGAAAATCACGACGGCGGCGCTCACCCTGGCGCTCGGCCTCCTCACCTCCCCGCCCGCCATGGCCGGCTCCGCCCCGGCGGACACCAAAGACGGCCAGGCCTTCACGTTCGGCGTGATCGGCGACATCCCTTACGGCGATGCCGAAATCGCCAAGTTCCCCTCACGGATCCAGGACCTCAACGCGGACAAGGACCTGAAGTTCGTAGCACATGTGGGCGATATCAAGAACGGCTCCACCGTCTGCTCCGACGAGTACTTCTCCTACATCCGCACCCAGTTCGACACCTTCACCCACCCGCTGGTCTTCACCCCCGGAGACAACGAATGGGTGGACTGCCACCGCACCAACAACGGCGCCTACAATCCGCTGGAACGCTTGGACAAGATCCGCGAGGTGTTCTTCAACCACCCCGGCAAGACCCTCGGCGCCACCATGCCGGTCAAGTCCCAGGAAAGCCTGGGCCTGCCCGAGGACGTCCGCTTCACGCAGAACCGGGTGGCCTTCTCAGTGCTCAACATCCAGGGGAGCAACAACTCGCTGCAGCCCTGGACCGGACTGGGCAAGACGGCCGCAACCCCGGAGCAGCTCGCCGAAGTGGAACACCGGACGGACGCCGTCCTGGCCCAGATCCACCAGACCTTCCACGACGCCCGTCGCAGCAATGACCGCGCCGTGGTGCTGATGACCCAGGCGGACATGTTCGACCCGTCGCTGCTCGCCGCAGCGTCCGCGAACCCGGAGACCATGTCAGGCTTCCGCGGGATCGTCGGAGCCATCGTGGACGAATCGAACAGGACTGAAGCCCCGGTCTACCTGGTGAACGGCGACAGCCATGTCTTCGCCGAGAACAATCCCCTGGCCGAGGGCTCGCCCTGGCTTGGCATCTACGGCTCACCCGTCGCGGACAACCTGCAGCGCATCACCGTGGACGGCTCCAATAACGCCACCAACTACGTCCGTTTCACCGTGGCCGGCAACGCCTCCAAGGGTGCCAACGTCCTCAGCTGGGAGAAGGTCCCCTTCAGCAAGTAGTCGCCCACATCAGACTGCGCACAGTTGTAAGCGGACGACGGCGGGTGGGCGCCCGCCGTCGTCCGCCTTCCCTACCCGCACCACGGCTGTGGTGGGACGATGTTCCTATGCAGGAAAACAGGGTTGACAGCCCGAATGATGCAGGCCCGCATCTGCATGCCCACACCACGCCCACCACGCAGCAGATGCGCACGGTGGGCCAACGCCGCCGCGATGCGGAGGAAAAGCTGGAGCACCACCTCCAGGAAGCCCGCCACAAGGATCACCCGCACGGGGATGAGCCTCCGCCGGATCAGCCCCACACTGATGGGGACAAGCTGGGCGGCAGTTCCACCTAGGACAGCAGGAACAACAACAGGCGACGACGGGATTATCCCGGCGTCGCCTGTTTTTGCGTTTTAGGGTCCGGTGCAGGACCAGGCTGCATGCCTGTTCACGTAGCCGCAACAGGTTTCAATCCTGTTTCAACAATGTTGCTTCGAGTGCAACATGATCAACTTTTGCGGAATCGCTGCCTCCAAGCGATGGGTGCCCGGAATACCGGTGCTGCGTTCGCGGAAATAGTCAGCGAATCTCTTGACTGTGTCCGCGGTCACCACCTATGTTGAAACAACGACGTTGCAATCAGTGCAACTCCGACTTTCATTGGTGGTTCTATGAGTCACGAAACAACACCGCCCCAGGCGGGAGTCATCGCCAAGGATGCCGATGGTTCCCCCCTGTCAGGCGGCGGCGTTAGCCCCCTAACGCCCAGCAAGGACGTACGACGCCGGGTAGTCACCGCGAGCTTCATCGGCAACTTCGTCGAATGGTTCGATTACGCGGTGTACGGCTACCTGGCCGCTGTCATTTCCTCGGTCTTCTTCCCGGAGGCCGACCGGCAAACCGCGCTGCTGGCCACCTTTGGTGTCTTCGCGGTCTCCTTCTTCGTCCGGCCCCTGGGCGGCTTTTTCTGGGGCCACATCGGCGACAGGCTCGGCCGGCGGAAGGCCCTGTCCCTTTCCATCGTCATCATGTCCGTGTCGACGTTCTGCATCGCCCTGATACCGGGATATGCATCCATCGGGCTGATGGCACCGTTACTGCTCCTCCTCATCCGCATCGTCCAGGGCTTCTCGGCCGCCGGCGAATACGCGGGCGCCTCGGCCTTCCTGGTGGAGTACGCCCCCGCTAACCGGCGTGGCCTCTACGCCGCCGTGGTCCCGGCCAGCACCGCGGCCGGGCTGCTCCTCGGCTCACTCATCGCCGCACTCCTAAGCGCGGTGCTCACCACAGACCAGCTGCATGAGTGGGGTTGGCGGCTGCCGTTCCTGCTTGCCGCCCCCATGGGGCTCATCGGGCGCTACATCCGTACCAAACTGGAGGACACCCCGGCGTTCCGGGAACTGGCCGCGAAGGAGGGCACCGAAACCAAGGCTCCCGCGCTGGCCATGTTCAAGACCTACCGGAAGCAGCTGGTCATCGCCTGCGGCGCGGTGCTGCTCAACGCCGTCGGCTTCTACGTCATCCTCAGCTACATGCCCACATACCTCTCCGAGGAACTGGGCTTCGGCCCCACCGAATCCTTCCTGGCCACCACCATTGCCCTGGCCAGCTACATCGGGTTCATCTTCCTCACCGGCATGGCCTCGGACGTATTCGGCCGCAAGCGGATGCTCATCACGGCATCCATCCTTTTCATGGTCCTCACCGTTCCGGCGTTCATGCTGCTGGAAACCGGGGATTTCCTGATTATCGTTCTGGTCCAGATCCTCCTGGGCGGCATGCTCACGCTCAACGACGGAACACTGCCCAGTTTCCTGGCCGAGTTGTTTCCCACAAAGGTCCGCTACAGCGGGTTTGCCGTGAGCTTCAATCTCTCCAACGCCCTCTTCGGCGGCACTGCGCCGTTCATGGCCACGCTGCTGATCGCGATGACACAGAGCAAGATCGCCCCGGGCTGGTACCTGGTTGCAGCCTCAGCTGTGTCCCTGGCGGCCGTCCTGTTCGCCACCGAGACGTCGCGCAAGCCCCTTAAACACGTCTGACCCGCCGGTATAAACCGGCCCGCCGCAAGGCCCCCCAACCACCCTTCCGATCCACAAAAACCGCACTGGACAATCCAGAAGCATCAACGAAAGGCACAACAGTGACTATCACCGCCGATAACGCCTCGTCCATCTCCGAACTCGAGCGCCTCAAGGTCCTCCACAACGGCTCCAAGGGCAAGCTCACGTTCTCCGACGCCGAGTTCGAGCGCCGCCTGGGCGGCCTCCGCCAGATCATGGCCGCCAAGAGCCTGGATGCTGTCATCCTGACCAGCTACCACGGCATCAAGTACTACTCCGACTTCCTTTTCACCACCTTCGGCCGCAACTACGCCCTCGTCGTCACCGCCGACGACTCGGTCACCATCACCGCGAACATCGACGCCGGCATGCCGTGGCGCACCTCCTACGGCGAGAACATCGTCTACACCGACTGGCGGCGCGACAACTTCTACTTCGGCCTGCAGGAGGCCCTGCGCCAGCGCGGCGTCAAGGCTACCCGCCTCGGCGTCGAGGATGACTTCCTCCCCGGCCTGACCCGCGAGAAGATCGCCGCCGCGTTCCCCGGCGCGCAGCTCCTGGACATCTCGCAGGACGCCATGCGCCAGCGCATGTTCAAGTCCGCCGAGGAGATCGAGGTCATCAAGCACGGTGCCCGCATCGGCGACCTGGGCGGCGAAGCCATCCGCAACGCCATCCGCGAAGGCATCTCCGAGTACGAGGTCGCCCTGATCGGCACCGAGGCCATGGTGCATGAGATCGCCAAGACCTTCCCGGACCGGGAAGTCCGCGACACCTGGGTGTGGTTCCAGTCCGGCATCAACACCGACGGCGCCCACAACTGGGCCACCACCCGCAAGCTGCAGCAGGGCGACATCCTCTCGCTCAACTGCTTCCCCATGACCTCCGGCTACTACACCGCCCTGGAGCGCACCCTCTTCCTGGGCCAGCCGGATGAGCGTTCCCTCGAACTGTGGAACATCAACGTGGAGGTGCACAAGCGCGGCCTGGAACTCATCAAGCCCGGCGCCGTCTGCAAGGACATCGCCGCGGAACTGAACGAGATCTACATCAGCCACGGGCTGCTCGCCAACCGCACCTTCGGCTACGGCCACTCCTTCGGCGTCCTCAGCCACTACTACGGCCGCGAAGCCGGGCTGGAACTGCGCGAGGACATCGACACCGTCCTGGAGCCGGGCATGGTGGTTTCCATGGAGCCCATGATCACCGTGGCCGATGGCCTGCCGGGCGCCGGCGGCTACCGCGAGCACGACATCTTGGTCATCGGCGAGGACAACTCCGTGGAGAACATCACCAAGTTCCCGTTCGGCCCGGAGAAGAACATCATCGAGGCCTAACCGTCCAGCATCGGAAGCGGCGTCACGCACACGTGGCGCCGCTTCCGCCGTTTAGGGAAAGATGGTGTCCACCATGACTCCTGCAAAGACCAGCCAAAAAGACGCAGCGGACAACGATGCCGCAGGTGACAACGGCACCGCCGGCACCGGCACCAATGGCGGGGCGGACGCCAAAGGTGCCTCCGTCGTCGTCAACGCCATCGCCGTGCTGCGCACCTTCAGCGCCGAGGAACCCTTGCTGGGAGTCACCGAAATCGCCGGCCGCGTAGGCATGCACAAGAGCTCCGTTTCCCGGATCCTGGCAACCCTGGAGCAGGAAGGCCTGGTGGAACGGGACCCCGAAACCCGCCGGTTCCGCCTTGGCCTGGGGCTGATCGCCGTGGCCGGGCCGCTGCTGGCCGAAATGGACGAACGCCGCGTGGCGTACCCCGTGCTGCGCAGGCTCACAGAGCAAACGGGGGAGACCAGCGCCCTCATGCTCTGGAACGGTGACGAGGCAATCTGCGTGGAGCAGATCGCCAGCCCCCACCAGATCAAACACACCACGCCTCTCGGTGCCCGCTACCGGGACGCCATGAGCGCCTCGGTCCAGGTTTTCCTCGCCCACCAGCCCGCCGAGCGGGTCCGCGAACTGCTGCGCAGCGGCGCCGTTACCTTCCCGGGAATGGACGACGCTGGCCTGGCGGCTTACGAAGCCCGGCTCACGGAGGTTGCGGGGCGCGGCTGGGCCGGGAACTACGGCGAATCGTCCATGGACGAAGTGGGCGTCGCTGCGCCCGCCTACGACCACCGCGGCGATGTGACCGCCGTCGTACTGATCCCCGCCCCAAGGTTCCGCGTCTCACGCGAACGGCTGGAAGACCTCGGCGAAGCCTGCATGGCCGCGGCCGCCCAGGTCACCACCCGCCTCGGTGGGCGGGCACCACGCTGACCGGGTCCTGACGGGCTTGGGCTAGACAAGTTCATCGTGCAGGATCCGGGCGGCCTGACCCATGGCCTGTTCGGCTGACGGCTGGATGACCGCCGGCACGCGGCTCCGCGTGAGCGCAACGACGGCCAAAGCCTGGCCGGAGCTGTGCTCCACGACGCCTGCCTCGTGACGGAGATGGACGAAGGAACCTGTCTTCGAATACCAGGTGGAAGTGTCGGCTGAAAAGTCCGGCGCAAGGCGGTGCCGGAACACGTTTGCAGCGAGCATTTCGCGGAGGGGTCCGGCCACCGCATTGTCGAAGCTGCCGTTCCAGACCATTTGCAGGAGATCGGCAAGCCCCCGCGCGGTTCCGGCGTTGGCCCGTTCGATGTCCAGCTGGGGCAACGGTGAAGGATGCCCTTCGCTGTCGGCATGGACCACGAGCGAGTGCACGGTGGCAGCATCGCGGACGGCCGCCTGCGTCGCGAGCGAGGCATAGAGTTCGCCAATTGGATGCCGCAGGGTGATGCCGCTGTTGCCATGGCTCCTGAGCCACGCCGTGACGTCCGCTGGAGAGATGAGGCGGAAAACAGCGTCTGCGGCGGTGTTGTCGCTGATCTCCATCGCAAGCCGGAGAAGATCCCCTACGGCGATCGTGGCAGGGTGGGCAAAGCGGGCCATGCCCGGGCCGCCCTGGGACCGGTTGGCGTCGTCTATCCGTACCGGCATCGCAAGGTCGAGGTCACCCCGGTGCGCGGCGTCCAGTGCGGCAGCTGCGAGCGGCAACTTGGCAACGGACGCCAGCGGGAAAGGACGGTCCGCGTCCAGTGCAATCTCATGGCCCGTGCCGAGGTGACGCACCAGGATCGATCCCTGAAGGCCCGCGGTCTCAAGGACCAACGCTGCCTGGCGCAGGGCACTGGCGCGGGCGCCGGCGTCGTACGCGGGGAAAGTCACTGTTGCTCCCGCCGTATGGCGCCGAGCGCCGCAGCAACGTCCCGCCGAAGTACTGAGTCGAACAGCCGCAGCCCGTCCGGTGTGCGCGCCTCGAGCCGGTAGGCGCGTGCGAGCGCCAGTTCCGGCACCTCAAACCATTGCAGGCGCCACCCGGACGCCTGCTCCCGGGCGCAAAGGATCCAGTCGTCGCCCGCCAGTGCTCCCGCCAGGGCGCTGACCACATTATGGGACTCGTAAACCTGGTGCGCTGCCAAACCACATGCCGCAGCGGACTCGCGCAGCGGGGACAGGAGCTGGCCGGACGCGTCTTCCGCCAGCACCACAATGCGCGAAGCTGCCTCTGGCGCCTGGGCGCGGGTGGGACGCAAAGCCGCCAGTGTGAGGGGCCTGAGCCTGTCGGTAGCCTGGGCGAGGCCCAGCGGCACCACCCAGTCGGCCCGTGCGGTCTCCACCGGAAGGAGCGCCGCATCCGCATCCCCGATGCGAAACCGCACCGTGCGCCGTTCCCTGTCTTCCTCCTCGATGTGAAGGTCGGTGCCTGCTGCGAGTGCACGTAGTCTCAGGGCCGCCCACAGCGAGGGGTCGAGGCCGGCTGGCACGAGGAGCCTCACCGTGCCGCGGCGGTGGGATGCTGCTGCATCGATGAGCGAGCGTTCTGCGCCCAGCAGCGCGTGGACATGTTCGAGGAGGGCTGCGCCGAGGGCAGTCAGCCGCACCTGACGTGTATTCCGCTCAAGAAGTGCGCCGCCCAGGTGTGCCTCGAGTCCGGCGACGCGGCGACTCACCACGGGCTGCGTCGTCTGTTCGTCCCGGGCGGCTGCGGAGAAGCTTTGCCGGCGGGCGACGGCGGCGAAGGCACGCGCACCGCTGAGGAGGTCCATCTCCCCAATCATGCCGTGAATGCATAAATCCTGTCATTCATGGCTTTGAGGCAACCACCAGGTCCGGCCCAGACTGGCCGCATGGAACACATTCACATGCCCCAGCAATCTTTCCCATCGACCCGTCGCAAATTCCTCGTCCTTGGTGCAGGCGGAGCGCTGGCCGCTTCGGTGGCCGGCATCGCAAGCCCCGCCTCAGCGCAGGAGGAAGCTTCCGTCGCGGAAAACGTCCGCCGGCGCCTCGACCGGGCCATCGGCGACATCGAATCCACATACGGCATCACTATCGGAATCGCCGCGGGCCGGCAGGGGCAAAGCCCCGTCTACGCATACCGTGGCAGCGACGCATTCCCCATGTGCTCCCTCTTCAAGACCCTCGTTGTGGCCCGGCTGCTCCGCGACCACGCCTATGACGATGAGTTTTGGAAGCGCCGCATCTCCTTCCGCAAGGATCAGGTGGTGGTGGACTCGGTCATCTGCGCTGCCGACAAGGACCGGAACATGAGCGTGGAGGAGCTCGCCGATGCCGCCCTGCGTTTCAGCGACAACACTGCCGGAAACCTCCTGCTCGAACTCATTGGCGGTCCCTCGGAAGTCGGCGCCTATGCGCCCTGTCCTCCCGGCTGGACTGCTGGGAGCCGGACCTCAATGAGGCACGTCCCGGCGATCTCCGCGATACCAGCACACCACGGGACATCCAGGCACTCTACGAGTCCCTCCTGCTCGGAGACGCACTCAGCGTACTGGGGCAGGCCCGTCTCCGTGGCTGGATGCTCCGCAACACCACAGCCGGCAAGCGGTTGGGCGCGGCTGTACCACCGGGAGCGGAACTCGCTGACAAGACAGGGGCCGGCCACTATGGAGTGGTGAATGACGCGGGCGTGGTGTGGCCGGACCAGGCTCGTCCGCTCACGCTTGCCGTGATGACCAGGACGGACCGCCAGGATGCTGTGAACTACAATGTCGTGGTGGCACGCGTAGGCCAGCTGATTTTTGGGGAACTGCTTTAGCCGCCGGCCAGCCGGAGCATCACGGCAGGCCGGCCATCCGCACGGCCAGGTGCAGCGCCGCCAGCCTGCCCGTTCCGCGGGGATCGCCGCCGCACAGATCGAAGATCCGCTGCAGCCGGTGGTGCATCGACTGCCGCTCCAGGTGCAGTTCGCGGGCCGACTGTGCCGTATTGCAGCCCGAATCCAGCCAGACCTGCAGCGTCTCCATCAGCTGGGACTGGCGCTGCGCATCATGCTGCAGGACGGCACGCAGCTGATGGTTGACGAACGCCTCCCGGGCTGACGCTGCCAGCTCGGTCAACGCCAGGCTCTCCACCGCTGCGTCGTCGGCGTCGATCACCACCAGGCCGTGGGCCGGCGGCCGCCTGCGCGGTGAGGCGTTGCGGCGCCGCACCTGGCGGACGTCGAGGGCGCGCCGTGCCTCGGCCAGGGACCATGCGGCGTCCGCCACGCCGTCAACCAGTGGGCCCACGGAGATCACCGCATCGTGGTTGCCTTCCAGTCCCTGCAGCGAGGCAAGCAGTTCACGCCGCACCCTGGCTGTGTCGGCGCAGGGGAGTCCCGCCATCACCACCAGTTCCGCGTCATCCAGGTAGGCGGCGCTGGGAATCCGCCCGGCGCCCAGGAACGCTTCGATGGCCCCCCGCATTTCCTGTGGGGACGCTGCGTGCACGGCTGTCACCACCAGCGGCGAATCGAGCGGAAACCCAGCCCCGGGTGCCAGCTGTTCCAGGCGCCATTCGGGTGCGGACGTCAGCACGGCGCGCATGAGCTCGGCGCCGGCCTGGGCATGCAGGCCGGGCGGGGTGTGCTGCAGCAGCGCCAGGCCCAGGATGTCCACGGCGCGTTCCCCGGCCACCTGCGCCAGCGCCGTGTCCCCGCCGTGCGGCACCAACACCTCCAGCCTGCCCATCAGGACCCCGCGCACGGGAATGTCCACGCTCATGACAGTTCCGGTTGGAACTTCGGGAGCTGAGGGCACCTCCGTAGGGTCCCCCGTATCGGTGAACTCGCCTGGTCCGACCGCGTCTGTACCGGCGTGGGTCCCGACGGCGTCACTTGCCACGCCGCCGTCGGCTTCCCTGCCGCCGTCCGCGCCGCCGTCCGCGCCGCCGCCCGCGCCGCCGTCGGGCGCTGCGTTGCTGCCATGCCCGGCAGCGTTGGCCGTACCGTTGTCATGCGCTGTACCACTGCCATGCCCCGCACCGACGTCGGCCGGCCCACCGCCGTCCGTGCCGGCGTCGTGCGCTGCCTGACGTGCAGCCGCCTCCAAACCCTCCGGCAGCGCACTGCCCAGGTCAACGCCCCAGGGGGACACCAGGCGCACGGCGGACCCGGTGGTGCCGGCCAGGACGCCCAGGATCTTGTCCAGGGAGGCCCCGTGGGCCAGCTCGGCAGCCATGGCCCGGGTGGCGGCGTCCGCCTGGTGCAGGTGACCCGCGGACTCGCTGACCAGGATGGAATTGATGGCCTGCATGACGCCCACGAAAGGCACCACCTTGCGCAGTTCCACCAGCGGAAGCCCGTACTCCGCCGCCGTTTCCAGCATGTCCCCGGGCACCTCGGGAAGCACTCCGCCGGTCTCGATGGCCAAGGCCGCAATGCCGCGCTGGGCCAGTTCACGGACGTAGTCCCCGCGCCTGGCGGGAGTGGCCGTGGCCAGGGTGATGCCGCCGCACAGCAGCAGCTCACCGCCGCGCAGCAGCGGCGCAATGTCCAGGACTTCACTTGAGTGCACCCAGCGGACCGGCTGAGCGGACGTGTCCGTGCCCAGCGGATGGACCACGGGATCGGCTGCGGCGAGGGCTGAATGGGCGAGTATTTCACCAAGGGACACTGACACGACAGTCCGTAACGTAGAAGGGGAATCTGTTCGACACATCGTATCTTGTTTACTGTGATTGGGGCCACATAGCCTTGTGAGTACGAAATCCACCTCACGGAGGCCCCCATGCAAGAAAAGCTTTCAAGTTCAGCGCAAAGGCGCGCTGGTTCTGACGCAAACGGCCACACAGACCACTCCACCACGGACCACTCCACCATCGACCACGAAGCGTGGCTCCAGCCCATCCCTGAGCCCGCCCGCACCCGCAAGGTGTCCGGCCAGTTCTGGATCTGGGCCGGCGCCAACCTGGCACCCATCAACTGGGTACTCGGGGCGCTCGGGATCCACCTGGGACTCGGCTTCGCGGACACGGTCACCGTCCTTGTCCTCGGCAACCTGATCGGCATGCTGCTGTTCGGCTGCTTCGTCCTGCTGGGACAGAAGACCGGAGCCACCGGCATGGTCCTGGCCCGTGCAGCCTTCGGCCGGCGCGGAAACTACCTCCCCGCCGCCATCCAGGCGCTGCTGGTGATCGGATGGTGCGCCGTCAACACCTGGATCATCCTGGACCTGGTGATGGCGCTCTTCGGAACGCTCGGCTGGGTGGACCCGGAAGCCCACAACTACGCCTGGAAGATCGGCGTTGCCACCACCATCATGGCCGCCCAGGTTGCCATTGCCTGGTTCGGCTACAAAGCCATCGCCGCGTTCGAAAAGTGGACGGTGCCGCCCACCATCATCATCCTGGCCGTGATGTCCGCCGTGGCTTGGTTCGGCATGAAGATCGACTGGGGCTACGCCGGCCCCGCAGGCAACATCCTTGAAGGCTCCGAACGCATCGCCGCCATGAGCGCCGTTATGACCGCCATCGGCATCGGCTGGGGCATCACCTGGTTCACCTACGCCGCTGACTACTCCCGCTTCGTGAGCACCTCTGTCCCCAAGAAGAAGGTCTACCTGGCCTCGGTCCTGGGCCAGTTCATCCCCGTGGTCTGGCTGGGCATCCTCGGCGCCAGCCTCGCCACGAACAGCGGCGAAGTGGACCCAGGAAAGCTGATCGTGCAGAACTTCGGTGTGCTGGCGCTGCCGGTCCTGCTGATGGTGCTGCACGGCCCCATCGCCACCAACATCCTGAACATCTACACCTTCTCCGTTGCCACGCAGGCCCTGGACATCACCATCAGCCGCCGCAAACTCAACCTGTTCGTGGGCGTCTTCTCCCTCGCCGCCGTCGTCTTCTTCATCTTCCAGGAGAACTTCGCCGAGGTGCTGGACGCCTGGCTGATCGGCCTCGTGGCCTGGGTGGCTGCCTGGGGCGGCGTCATGCTGGTGCACTACTTCTGGCTGGAGAAGCGCTGGCCGGGCGGGGCCGAGCGGCTCTTCGACGGCATCGGCACCCGCCGGCTCCCCGGCGTCAACTGGGCCGGCGTCACCTCGCTCCTGGCCGGCATCTTCGCCACCTGGCTGTTCATGTACGGCCTGGTACCCGCCATGCAGGGCCCCATCGCCGTGGCACTGGGCGGCTGGGACCTCTCCTGGCTGGCCGGCGGACTCACCAGCGCCGGTGTCTACGCGATCCTCGGCCCGCGGGTCCACCGCCGCTACGTCACCGGCTCCGGCACCGACGCCAAACCCGCGGCTGCCGAAAACCCGGACAGCGCCGCTGCCCTCCCGGTCATCTGACCCGCACTTCCACTCAACACCCCAGCTGTTCAGGCGGGCGCACTGCGCCCGCCGAAAGGAAGCCATCGTGAACCAGCCCGCCATCGCGGACCTCCTGCACCCCACCACCTGGCCGGAAGGCAAGAAGGCCGCAGCGTCCTTCACGTTCGACGTTGACGCCGAATCCTGCACCATCGCCCACGACCCCACCAGCACGCGGCGGATGTCGCTGATGACCCACCAGTCCTACGGGCCCAAGGTGGCGGTGCCGCGGCTGCTGAAGATCCTGGAGCGCCAGGACATCCGGGCCACGTTCTTCATCCCCGGCTTCACGGCCGAGTCCTACCCGGACATCGTCCGGCAGATCGTGGACGGCGGGCACGAGGTGGGCCACCACGGCTACCTGCACGAACCGATGCAGGGCATCGACGCCGCCACCGAAGCCAGCTACATGGACCGCGGCCTCGAAGCCCTGGCCAAGGTGGCAGGCGTCCGGCCGGTGGGATACCGGGCGCCGTGGTGGGAGCTGAACTGGCACTCGCCGGGCCTGCTGGCGGACCGCGGGTTCCTCTACGATTCGAGCCTGCTCGACGGCGACGCCCCCTACCGCTTCGCCGTCGCCGCCGACGATCCGCGGGACATCGTGGAGATCCCGGTGGACTGGACGCTGGACGACTGGGAGCAGTACGCCTTCTACCCGGGAGTCACCGGCAGCGGCGTCATCGAAAGCCCCGCCAAGGTCCTGGAAATGTGGACGCTCGAGGCTGAAGCCCACCACTCGCAGGGCAGCTGCTTCGTCCTCACCAACCACCCGTTCATCTCCGGCCGGCCCTCCAAGGCAGTGGCCTTGGAGCAGCTCATCGAGCGGGTGAAGGGCCTGGACGGCATGTGGGTGACCACCATGGAGGAGATCGCCCGGCACACCAAGGCCACGGTCACCGAAATCCACACCCACGCCAGGATCGACGTGCCGGTATTCCCGGGTGCGGGTGCAGCGTTCACGCCGGCGGCAGTGCGGGAGGGGGCGCTGAAGTAGCCAAAGCCAAACAGCAGCGGACGACGGCGGGAGGTTCCCGCCGTCGTCCGCTTGCGTTTGCGGCCTGTCGCCCGGGTGCCGGTTTCAAGCGTTGGCTGTGCCGGCTTACGGACAGGCCGTCGCTTTTGTGTGTCGTGAGAACATCTGGGGATGACCGACAGTACTTCGCTGGAATTGCCGCCCCTCTACGAGTCTCTGACCTGGCTTACCCCGCTCTCTGAGGAACGAGCCGCACACCTTGTGGCGTTCCTGTCCGACCCGGCGCCGGCTGAGGTTCTGGACATGGGGTGCGGATGGGGTGAACTGCTGCTTCGGGTTTTGGGGTCGGCACCGCAGGCACAGGGACGCGGAGTGGATATTTCTTCCGTGTCTATCGACCGGGCCAGGCAACAGGCCTTGACCCGTGGGCTGCTCGACAGGGTGGCGTTTGAGTCGGTGCCCGGGCTGGAGGCCGAGGATCGCTCCGCAGACGCTGTCATCTGTATCGGCGCGAGCCAGATCTGGGGGCCGCCGGTAGAGGACGCGGAGCCGCTCGACTACGCCGCAGCACTGCGCGCCCTTCGAGAACTGGTGCTTCCCGGCGGCCGACTCGTCTACGGCGAGGCGATCTGGTCAGCAACACCTCATCCGGCTGCCACCGCCCCTCTGGCTGGACGTGACGACGAGTACCTGACGCGAGATGCGTTACGCGAGCAGATCCGCGCCGCCGGCTTCGAGGTGGTGGACGACGATCAGGCAACCGTTCAGGAGTGGGACGTCTTCGAGGCCGGGTATCGCGACAAGTTCACCCGTTGGCTGGAAGCACATGATGACCACCATCCCGCCGCGGAGCACGTCCGTCAGCGATATGAGGAACAGCGCGCTGCGTATGAAGAGGGCTATCGGGGCGTACTCGGGATGGCGTATTTCTGCTTAAGGGCGTAGGGGTCCGCGAGGCCGACCCGGCGGGGCAGATGTAAAGCCGCATCAACCCCCGGAAGGTCGGTGGCGTAGTCGAACCGCAGCACCTCGTACGCCCGGACAGCGGCAGAAGTAGGCAGCTAAGCATTGGGTGCTGTGACCTTGTGCACCCAGGCCGACCGGTAAGGTAGCCAGGTATGGATGATGCGGCTTCAAAGGATAAAACGGACCGCCCCTACGTCACGTTGCTTCTCCCTGACGAGATCCTCAAGAAACGCAACGCCGCGCACATACCAACAGTGTTGATCCTTCTGTTGTTCGTGGTCATCGAAGCAGTCTTGCTTGCCACACAAAGTTTCATCCCTTTTGCCCTTGTGCTGGTGTTAGTGACTGTGGGGCTGGCGGTTTGGGGCAAGGCCATGACCAAGAAGTTCATGTCTGGTGCTAACCATGAGATGGCGAAGTTCCTCACCACCGAACTTGGTCAAAGTGATGCATTCGAACACGCTCTCTATGAGTCGCTGAGTAATGAGGTGTTCACTCGCGTATTCCGTAAATCGCTTTCGTCTGCCTACGAGATGGAATACCTTGCAGTTCCAATCAAGCCTGCCGGTGAGCCACCGTGGACGATCAGGATGCTTCGGGGTGCAACGGGATACGAGTTGCGGCAGAACCGATAAAGGGTTTTCAAGACGCCGAGTTGCTCTGATCTTGCGTGGGTAAGTTTTGGCGACCGTCCGGGCCCTATGGGCTGAAAAGTGCTCCATCAGATCCGACAGATCCAAACTGGTTCTTCGTTGCAATACCGTAAGAGGTTTCGGAAACTACAACGTCCTGCCCGCTTAGGGATGGGCTTTCGGGTTGCCCCACAGGGCTAGCTCACCTCCGGGTAAGGACACGACCATTAGTCCGTCCGGGCCCGTGACGTTCCACGATTCGAACACCGACTCGGGTTCTGGCACCACACTCAGCCGCAAGCCGTCCCGGATGACGATTTCAAGCCGCCCGTCGTCGAACGCTTTTGCCTCAGCTACCACCTTGGACCGTGAGAGCGGCAGAACGGGACTGAGTTGGTCGAAATCGCCGCCGGGCTTGACTACATGCGAAGTGCCATCGGGATGCTCAAGAACGAAGCTCTCTTCGATTGTGATTCTGAAGTGTTCGAGAACCAGAGTCACTTGAAAATCCAGGACAAGTTGCAGGATGAGCTGCCCACTCACTTCGAGAAGCCAATACCCTTCGAATCTGTTGACGCCAACCGAAAATAGGGCCAAAAACGCCAACTGAAAATGAGGCCACTGACCATTATGGAAGGTGATCACATTGGATGTTTGGGCGCAG